>NZ_JBFOCN010000094.1:0-2846 GCF_040907815.1 Aeromonas sp. s6 | reverse complement strand
CCGTCATTCCGCACCTGATTTTGCTATTTTCAGTGCTTGACGGCGATCGGCCGTTCTGATCTATTACTCTCTTTTGCAGGTAGATCATCATGGCCGCACCCGCTATCTCGATCCGTAACCTCGATCACCTTGGTTTGGTCGCCGCACTCTGCCAGGAACTGGGCATTGCCCGCATGATCGATGCCTTGCTCCCCAAAACCCCGCCTTTCAAGGTCTCACATGGTGAAGCCTTGGTCGCCATGATAGTGAACGGCCTCGGCTTTCACAGCAGCACCCTGCACATGTTCCCGCAATTCTTTGCTAACAAGCCGGTTGAGCGCCTGATTGGCCCCGGGATCTGTGCTGATGACCTCAATGATGATGTGCTCGGTCGCTGTCTCGATGCCCTCTTTGAGGCCGATGTCAGCGCCTTGTATCAGGTGATGGCGGCGCAAGTTGTCGAGCGGCTGGGGCTCAAAAGCACCGCAGTGCACCTCGATATTACCAGCTTCCACGTCGATGGCGCCTATGACTGTGCCGATGGGGATCTGGTCGGTAAGCTGCAACTGGTGCGTGGTTATAGTCGTGATCACCGGCCAGAGCTGAATCAAGTGATCCTTGAGCTCATCTGTGAAAATCAGGCCGGCCTACCTGTCTATATGCAGGCCCTGAGCGGCAATAGTAATGACACCAAAGCCTTTGCCCAGACCGTTCGTCGCCATTTGAGCAGTCTCAAGGCCGCGCAGGAGTGCCGTTATCTGGTCGGCGATGCCGCACTGTACTGCGCCGATACCTTGCAATTACTGGCGCAACAGCAGCAACTATTTGTGACCCGGGTGCCCGTCACTCTCAATGAGGCAAAGCAGGCCGTGGCAACCATAGGTGCACAACCGCTGACCGCTCTGGGCAATGGCTATCATGGCCGTTGGCAACACGCGAATTATGCCGGGGTCGCGCAACGTTGGTTGCTGGTGCGCAGCGAACAAGCCAGCCACCGCGAGCAGCAGACATTGGCCAAAAACCTGCTCAAAGACAGTACCCGCGAGCTCAAAGCCTTCGCCAAATTGTGTGCCCGACGCTTTGCTTGTGAGGCGGATGCCCAAGCTGAGTTGAGCTGTTTTACCGCCAGCTTGATGCTGCTGCAACTGGATGCCGAAGTGGTAGGTGAACCCGTTTATACAGGACGTGGCAGACCCAAGCGTGGCGAAGAGCCAATTGGCCATCAGTTTCAAATCACTGGGTTGGCGGCAACTAGCCTGGCTTGCGTTGAAGAGGCCCGCAACCAGACCGGGGTGTTCATCCTGGCGACCAATGACCACAGCGATACGCTGACCATGGCCGAACTTTTGGCCACCTATAAAGCGCAGCAGAATGTCGAACGGGGCTTTCGTTTTCTCAAGAGCCCGGAGTTTTTAACCTCCTCACTGTACCTGAAAAAGCCGGAGCGGATTGAAGCGTTGCTCATGGTGATGACCTGTAGCCTGATGATTTACGCAGCGTTGGAGCACCGGATCCGGCAGGGATTAGTGGAGCAGAATCGCAGTGTGGCGGATATGAAAAAGAAACCGACCCAGCAGCCGACGGCCCGTTGGATCTTTTTGCGCTTTGGTGGCATCCATGAATATCGACTGGGAGAAGCTCCGCCACAAGTAACGGAGCTAACAGGAGACCAGCAGATCATTTTGGAGGTATTGGGTGAGCGCTATCGGCAAATTTATTCCTAAATCAGGTGCGGAATGTCGGTTCACCTCGCCCGCGCACCGAGGCCGTTTTGCTGTACAAGGTTGCAGCAAGGGTTTCATCGGCTCGCAAAAATGGGGTTATCTGCTGGACGGCGCAAGCGCCTTGGCTAAGATAACCGTCTTAACGTCTTGTTTGGCAAGGGAGTATGACATGGAGATAGTACTAGGCCCATTAGAGGCCCGCGTGATCGGCTGCCTGATTGAGAAAGAGATCTGCACGCCGGATCAGTACCCTCTCTCGCTCAATGCACTGGTCAATGCCTGCAACCAGAAGAGCAACCGGGAACCCGTGCTGGAGCTCGCCGAGCTGGATATTCGTGCCGTGATCGACGAGCTGATCCGCCGCCGTCTGGTGGTCAATACCGCCGGTTTCAACGCCCGGGTGCCCCGCTATCAGCATCGTTTCTGCAATACCGAGTTCGGCGAGCTGAAGTTCTCGGCCCAGGAGCTCGGCATTATCTGCGAACTCTTGCTGCGTGGCCCGCAGACCCCGGGTGAGCTGCGTTCGCGCACCAACCGGCTGTGCAGCTTTGACGATGTGACCGAAGTGGATGCCGTGCTGGCCACCCTCATCGAACGGGGGCCCTATGTGGTCAAGCTGCCCCGTGAGCCGGGCAAGCGGGAATCCCGCTACGCGCACCTGTTCAGTGGCGAGGTGGATCTGCAGGCGCTGGCCGACGCAGCGCCCGCTGGCAACCTTGTGTCACCGGCGGCAGACAGACTGGCAGCGCTCGAAGAAGAGGTCGAGCACCTCAAGGGGCAGTTGCAGGGGTTGGAAGCCCGTCTGGCCCGGCTGGAAGGCTGAGCCAACAATCTGGTTCCAGAAGGCGCTGCGGCGCCTTTTTTGATGACCGAGCCCCTCCTGCGGCCCGTTGCCCGGTGGCAGGGGCGAGTGCCCTGTCAGCCCTGTCGGTCGCGTACCCATCTTAAATGCGAAAGGGGACTCCCTCCGACGTAGGTGGGAGGGGAATTTCGCCGGGGCGTCAGCCCCGCTGGTTTTGAATGTATTGCTTGATCACCTCCAACGGTGCTCCGCCGCAAGAGCCCGCAAAGTAAGAGCGTGACCAGAGTACGGGTTTGCTGTAAGCACCTCTCAAGTCCAGAAATTCATTACGCAGTCGCCTT
>NZ_JBFOCN010000093.1:0-16419 GCF_040907815.1 Aeromonas sp. s6 | reverse complement strand
AACCCGGCCTACACGAGCCAGCAGTGCGCCTGTTGTGGGCATACTGCGAAGGATAACCGCCAGACGCAAAGCCAGTTTAAATGCGCTGCGTGTGGCTATGAGGCGAACGCCGATGTGAACGGCGCTCGCAATATTTTAGCGGCGGGACACGCCGTTTTAGCCTGTGGAGGCGTGGTGCAATCAGGCCGCCCGATGAAGCAGGAACCCGGTACTGCGCGAGCAGCTATCACCCAGTAATGGGGATCCCCCTCCTGTGACGCGAAGCGCTAAGGTGGGGGAGGATGTCAACAAAGGCGCCAGCTTTTTTGCACTATTTCGCGCTTAAGGGTCGAGCCGCCGCCGCTTTCCCGTTAAAATTCCGCCTTTGCACTTGCCCGTGAGTTCTGATGTCAGCCTTCACCCTCTCTTCAGATTGCCATGCCCTGCTGTGCGAGCTGCATTTGCAGCGCGCCGCCAGCACTCGTTACCTGCAAGACACCCTCTATGCCCCGGGCGCACCCGGGCGTGCGCTGCTCGACACCCTCGAACAGTTGCAGCAGTGGGGGCTTGTCCGTCAACGAACGGAGCAGCAGTGGAGTCTGACGGCAGAGGGAACCCTGACCCTGATCCTGGCGGTGCGTGCGGGGGAGTGCCCCATGCCGCAGTGGTCCCGCATCCCCTCGGTCACGGGCCTGGAGCAGGCACAGGAGGTGGTGCGCGAGCTCTGTCTGGGGGAGGCGGGGCAGATCCCGGCCTATTACCAGAGTGCCGAACTCCTGAGCCTCCTAGATCTCGCCGATGCTCACCGCCTGCTGGCAGGCTCCAGCCCCGCCTGGCAGGCCCTGCTGCTCGAGCACTTCGCCCTGCAGGCCCTGCTTGATGCTGAGCCTGACGAGGGCTGGCCGCTGGCAACGCTGGTCGCCTCCTGCTCCCCGGCGCTCTCTGGCCAGATCCAGGCTCGCGCCCAAGAATGGGAGTGGCTCTGCGGCCCCTTTGGCGGCGAGGTAACCACTCACTGGCCTGCACTGCAACAACTGGCGCAGCAGGGGGATGAGCAACCCCTGGCCGAGCGGCTGCTGGGCGCGCTTGGCCAGTGGCAGGGGCAAGAGGCGTCGCCCTGGCCCCGGATGTTCAGCGCCCTGCTCTGGCTCGGCTGGTTGCAACAGGCAGATCCGGTGCAGGGGAGCGAGCAGCGCAAGAAGTGGCAGCGCAGTCTGGGCAATCACTCCCCCCTGCTGGCCGATCTGCTGGGGCAGTGGGCCGGTGATCGCCACGGCCAGGCGGTCGGCCTGTTCGATACCCTGCAACTGCCGCTGGAGGAGCTCCACTGGGGTTACCTCTGGCTCGATCTCTGCGCCCTGGCGCGCCATGGCGAGCAGAGCCCCCAGGTGACCATCTTGCACAAGTGGGACCTCTCTCACGTGCTGGACGCCGAGCCCCGGCATCGCCTGATGGTCTTCTGCCAGGATCTGCTGCGACTCCTGCTTGGCCGGGAGGCCGCCCATTGGCCCCTGCGCGCGTTGCGTCCTGCTCAAGGAGAGGAAGAGGATGCCACCGAGGGGGAAGGCAAGGCCCCCGCCTCGGCAAGCTGGCTCAACTGGCTGCAGGGATTGGGACGCTCGAGTGGGGTGCGCAAGCCTCGGGAGCGGCTGGTCTGGCTGCTCCACGCGGAGGGGCCAGAGCTTGAGTGCAAGATCCAGAAGCAGAGTACCAAGGGGGAGTGGACCGCCGGGCGAAGGGTCGATCCTGCCCTGCTTTCCACCCAGTACGCCAGCCTGCTGGATGAGGCGGACTGGGCACTGGTGCGTACCCTGCCGCGCAACATGGACAAGCTGCCCCGAGATGCCTGGGTGCCCCTGGCAAACCATCCTCGGCTCTTCAATGCCAAGGGGCAGAAGCTGCAACTGGCCATCAGTGCCCCTCTGCTGCAACTGGTACAGAGCGGGAAGGGCATGAGTGCCAGACTAAACCCTGCTCCCGCCGCCCGTGGTGCGCACATCGTCCCTCTTGCTCAGGATTTGTGGCAGCTTATTCTGACACCGCAGGCGCTGCTGGACAGACTACCGGCCCTGGAGGCCATTCCGGCATTGCCGCCGGCCGGGCTCGAGGAGTTGCAACGCACGCTGGATGCCATCCCCGATCTCCCCTGGCACAGCCAGGTGGCGGGCCTCAGGGGCAATGCCGAGCTGGCCCCCTGGCCCGGCGTTCCCTCCGTCCTGCTCGACTGGCAGGAGGGGCAGCTCGTGGTCCAGCTGGTGACCCGGGAGGGGGACCTGCCTCCCTTGCCTCTGGGCAAGGGGGAGGCCATTGTGCGCCAGGGTATCCGGGAGTATCACTACTGGCAGCGGGATCTGGCTGCCGAGAAGGACGAGGCCCAGCGCCTTCGCAACCAGTTGCCCATCGGCCTGCCCGGCAACGAGTGGAAGCTGGACGGCGAGCAGGCACTCACCCTGGTCAACGCCCTGCCAGAGCTGGTTGACGCCGGTGTGGTGGTACATTGGCACCAGGACAGCACCCGCCTCAAGAGCCTCGATGAAGAGGCCCTGAGCCTGCGTATCGAGCGGCGTCAGGACTGGTTCCAGGTGGAAGGAGAGCTCTCGCTGGACGAGCATCAGATCCTCGATCTTCGCCTCATCCTGCGACAGCTGACCCCGGGCCAGCGCACGGTGCAGCTCGACGATAAGACCAGCCTGATGTTGAGCGACAAGCTGGTTGAACGTCTCACCGTGCTCGGCGCCATGCTGGACGACGAGCAGCGTATCAACAACAAGCTGGCCTATCCGCTGGCCCGCCTGCTCTCCGTCATCACCACCGAGGGGGATGCCGCCTGGCAGAACCTTCAGCAGGAGTGGCAGCAGGAGGTGAGCTGTCCCCCCGAGCTGCTGACGGCGCTGCGGGACTATCAGAAGGAGGGGGTACGCTGGATGGCGACCCTGGCTCATCACGGCTTCGGTGCCTGTCTGGCCGATGACATGGGCCTTGGCAAGACCTTGCAGGCCCTCATCGTGCTGCGCATGCGCCAGCACCTGGGCCCGGCGTTGGTGGTGGTGCCCAAGTCAGTGGTCACCAACTGGCAGGAGGAGGTGGCCCGCTTTGCCCCCGAGCTCGAGGTGGTGGTGTTCGACCATCCCGCCGAGCGGGAGACCCTGATCCAGGGGGCCAGGGCCGGACAGATCGTCCTGGTCAACTACGGCATGCTCGGCAGTCTCTCCCAGGCGCTCAAGTCCCGCCGCTGGTCGAGCATGGTGCTGGACGAGGCACAGCAGATCAAGAATGCCGGTACCCAGCGCGCCAAGCTGCTGTTCCAGCTCGACGGGGATTTTCGCCTCGCCCTCTCCGGCACTCCCATCGAAAACCATCTGGGGGAGCTGTGGAGCCTGTTCAGCTTCATCAACCCCGGCCTGCTCGGGAGCCTCGGGGAGTTCAAGCGCCGCTTTGGCAAGGCGGTCAAGGATCCCCAGCACATGGCGATGCTGCGGGCGGTGATCAGCCCCTTCATCCTGCGCCGCCTCAAGCAACAGGTGCTGACGGAGCTGCCGGACAAGACCGAGATCATCCATCACATCAGCCTCTCCCCCGAGGAGCGTCAGCTCTACGAGGCGACCCGGCGCGAGGTGGTGCAGCAGGTGCAAAGTGCCGATGGCCGTGCCCTGATGCATGTGCTGAGCGGCCTGACCCGGCTGCGCCGACTCTGCTGCTCCCCCCAGCTGGTGATGCCGGAGTGGTCCCAGACCAGCAGCAAGCTGGACGAGGCGATGGCGCTGCTGGACGAAGCCATCGATGGTGGCCACCGGGTGCTGGTGTTCAGCCAGTTTGTCGATCTGCTGAGCCTGCTGCGCAGCCGTATCGAACAGCGGCAGTGGGACTACTGCTATCTGGATGGGGGCTGCTCGGCCAAGTCCCGTCAGGAGTCCATCCTGCGTTTTCGCCACGAAACGGTGCCACTCTTCCTCATCAGCCTCAAGGCGGGGGGGACGGGCCTCAACCTGACCCAGGCCGATACCGTGCTGCACCTCGATCCCTGGTGGAACCCGGCGGTGGAAGATCAGGCGAGCGATCGGGCGCACCGCATGGGCCAGACCCAGCCGGTGACCGTCTATCGCCTGGTGTGCGAGCAGACGGTGGAGGAGAAGATAGTGGCGCTGCACGACGAGAAGCGGGCACTGGCCGACGGCCTCCTGAGCGGCCAGTCCGAGGTGAAGGGGCTGGATGTGGAGAGCCTGCGGGCACTGCTGATGAGCTGACGGCGGGCTGTCGCTCGATGTGACAAGGGGAGCATCACGGATGCTCCCCTTGTCGTTTGTGGCGGTGCCGAGCCTGCGCTACCCCTGATAGAGGTAGAGGTGCAGCCGCTCTATAATGGGGTCACCGCCAATCTTGCGATCCCGGCGTGCCTGGCGCAGCTTGGGCGGGTAGTGACCCAGATGGGTGACGGCCGGCTGGGTATCGGAGCAGAGCAGCAGGGGCAGGCTCGCCTTGATCTGCTGCTTGCGGGGCTCCCGGTCCTGCCAGAGCAGGTTGATCATGGGGTGGGTCTTGACCGGCCTGCGGATCCGCAGGCCGGCATCAGCCGGCAGGCGGCGAATGTCGTATACCTCCTGATCCACCATCTTGCTCCACTCTTCGTTGTCAAAGAGCGCCGGTACGTACCGGCGGCTGCGCTCCAGCATCTCCAGTACCTGCTCCCGGCTGAGGCGGCTGATGCTCTGCTTGTCGGCCCAGGTGAAGCCCAGCGAATGGAGATCTCCCTGAAGCCAGGTCAGCTTGCGATAGACCTGCAGGGTGATGACACCGGGCAGGGCACCGTGCACCAGCTCGAACTTCTCGTCCCGCCCGCCCGCCGCCTGGACCATGGCCTTGAAGGCGAGCTTGTGCGCGTTGATCTCCTCGATGACGGGGGCCAGCTCCCTGGCGCAGGCGGCAGGAAAGCGCAGCCAGCCGGGCAGACGGTGAGTCGCCTTGGTAGAGCAGCCGGGGCGGGCGCTGTGGTCCTGAAAGGCGGCGAGGGTGGCGGCAAGGGCCGCCTCGCCCGAGAGATAGCCTACCTCGATGGCCTCGATGGGCTCATGCTCTTCCCCCTGGGCCACTGCCGGGAGGGGATAGACATGAGCCTCCAGCAGCTCGAGCTGGCCCAGTTGCCGGGCAAGACGTGCCAGCGACGCCTCCAGCAGGGCCATCTGTTGACGCAGGGCGGCGGTGGGGGTAAAGGTGTCCATCGGCAGATCCTGTGTGTGTGCCGCTCCCCTGTTCAGCATGATATTGGGGCAGTGTGGGGAGGCAGCATGATAAACCACTGTATAAATAACCATACCAGTATGATGGCAGGGTGCCAAGTGTCCGGTGCCACCCTGACGATGGGGGTGACATGGGGGCATCCGGTTCAGGTTGCCTGTTCGTATCTTTTTGTTAAATAACGATCTTGTTGCGATCTATTTGTTAACAAACCCTGGTGACCGAGAGTTTGCACCCTGCTGACTCGGTGTCGTGCCGTGCATAGCTAGCGTGGGAAAGTGCATAGTTAGAAGTGGGTGGCGCAGGAGAAAATGCTGTCAGGCTGCCAGGGGGAAAGTTTCAGCATTATTTCATTTTAAAATCATATGGTTATGGTTATTGCCCTGGCGATATCAACCATTACTTTTACTAATGTCATGTATCAAAATTCGTCAATTGAGGCACCTCCCCGCCCTGACTAAGCTTTGCGCATCAAATCCGAGCCTTGCGCAGAACGAGAGAGAGGAGCCATATCATGGCCAACATGACTTATACCGAAGCCGGTTACCAGCATTCCAGCGAATCGAATCTGGTTGCTCGCGTCAAGATGACCGTCCTGACCTGGCTGGAACGCAGCCGCAGCCGTCGCCAGCTCTCCGAGCTGCCCGCCTACCTGCTCAAGGACATCGGTCTGAACGAAGCCGACCGCTATCAAGAGACCACCAAGCCGTTCTGGCGTGGTTGATCAGCCGGGCATGGATGCCTTGTTTTTCTGCTGATACCAGGGGCATGATGCCCACCCGTCTGCCGAAGGCATGCTGCCTTCACCTGCCGATACCCGTTCACCACTTTCCCTCTCCCGTGTTTCCCCCCGCTTGACCCTGTTGCATGAGTTGTCACTCATTCTCGCCACTTTTGTATCCTTACTGTTTGAATTTGTTTAAAAACTGATTTTAAGCCCGGTTGCCTTGCGTATAATCCGGCCATGGCATTTCAGACTAAAGGGTGAGACGGATGATTCCCCAGCATGACTTTTTGGCCCTGACGCGCCGCCATGAGTGGCAGCTCGAGCCTTTCGCCTTCAATCTGACCGACGGTACCCGGGTGAGCGTGTGGGATACCGGCGTGATCTGCCTGGAACCCGCTTCCGAGGCGGGGCAACCCGGGCACAAGGACATCGTCCTCTCCTGCGGCATCCACGGCAACGAGACCGCCCCTATCGAGATCTGCAACCAGTTGCTGACCCGGTTGCTCGCAGAGGAGCTCAAGGTTCGTCACCGGGTGCTCTTCCTCTTTGGCAACCCCGCCGCCATGAACCAGGGGGTGAGGGAGGTGGAAGAGAACATGAACCGCCTCTTCTCGGGCGCCCACAGCAAGGGGGAGGGGCTGTGCAACCGGGAGCGCATCCGCGCCATGCGTCTGGAGCAGTATGTGAGCCGCTTCTTTGCCGACTCGGGCAGGCCCCGTTACCACTACGATCTGCATACCGCCATTCGCGGCTCGCGCCACGAGAAGTTTGCCGTCTATCCCTTCCCCCACGAACGCCCCCACTGCAAGGAGCAGGTACGTTTCCTCGGTGCCTGCGGCGTGCGCACCATACTGCTCTCGAGCGGCCCGACTACCACCTTCAGCTATTACAGCTCGCACCAGCACGGCGCCCATGCCTTTACGGTGGAGCTGGGCAAGGTGCGGCCTTTCGGTGAAAACGACATGACTCGCTTCATCGAGGTGCGCCAGACATTGCAGGAGCTGGTGACCCGGGATGAGGTGGCCCTCGAGCCATGGCGAGCCGATGACTTCACCCTTTTTGCCATAGATCGGGTGATCAACAAGCAGTCGGAGCAGTTCCGCTTCCTGTTTGCTAGCGATGTGGACAATTTCACCGAATTTCCCCAGGGTTTTGTGCTGGCAGAAGATGGGGATCGGCAATACAGGGTAGAGAAAGCGCGGGAGGCGGTGGTCTTCCCCAACGCCAACGTGGCCATCGGACAGCGCACCATGCTGCTGGTAGTACCCACCCGTTTGTGGGAGTGAATTGACGCCTTTTTCTCATGCTGAACCTGCGCCACGGGCGGTGGCAAGCAGCATGACGGTGATGGGCGTGATCCCGAACTCGATATGACAGGGAGCCTGAACAGGCTCCCTTCTTTGTTTCTGCTCGCCGAAAGTTCCGATTACCTTCGAAAATAAAAGAAGTTTCTACTGGTCTTACCTGGATGAATCTCGTTGCCCTTTAGTTAACATGTTGTTTACATTTTAAATGTCACCTCATGGTGGTGACGCTGACAACGGCAAGGAGCCAGTTATGACCCATGTCGACATTCCCTTCCTTCGTTACCTCGATGAGGAGGGGCGCCCGGTCGCGACACTGCCGACTTGGCTGGACAAGGCGATGCTGCACACCTTCTACCGCAACATGGTGATGGTGCGCAGTTACGACAAGAAAGCGATAGCACTGCAGCGAACCGGCAAACTCGGCACCTTTCCCTCCCATCTCGGGGCGGAAGCGGTGGGGATCGGTGTCGGGCTCGCCATGCAGCCAGAGGATGTCTATGTGCCCTACTACCGGGACATGCCCACTCTCTACGTGAGGGGCGTGCCCATGGAGCATAACCTGCAGTATTGGGGCGGCGATGAACGGGGCAGTGTCTTCTACAAGGCCGATGGCGAGTTGTCGGAAGACTTGCCCATCTGCGTTCCCATCGCCACCCAGATCACCCATGCTGCCGGCATCGCGGCCGCCTTCAAGCTGCGCAACCAGCCCAGGGTCGCCGTGGTGACCATCGGCGATGGCGGCACGTCCAAGGGAGACTTCCTCGAGGGGCTCAACTGTGCCGGTGTCTGGCATCTCCCCATGGTGATGATCATCAACAACAACCAGTGGGCCATCTCGGTGCCGCGCAAGTTGCAGTCGAGCGCGCCCACCCTGGCCCAGAAGGGCATCGGGGCCGGGGTGCGCAGCCTCCAGGTGGACGGCAATGACGTGGTGGCGGTCTATGAGGCGACCCGCGCCGCCGTCGAGCGGGCTCGCAGCGGCAAGGGGCCGACGCTCATCGAAGCCGTCAGCTACCGGCTCGGGGATCACACCACCGCCGATGATGCGACTCGCTATCGTGACGGCGCCGAGGTGGAAGCGGCCTGGGCCAGGGAACCGGTCAAGCGGCTGCGCCAGTTCATGTTTGAACGGGACTGGTGGGATGAGCAGCAGGAACAGGCACTGCTGGCAGAGGCGGGCCGGGAAGTGGAACGCGCCGTTGCCGCCTACGAGGCCATCACGCCCCAGGCGCCGGAGACCCTGCTCGATTACCAGTTTGCCGAGCTGCCGAAGGCCTATCTTGCCCAGCGCCAACGCATCATCGCCAAGGGCATGCAGCAGAGCGGGGAGGGACTATGAGCGATATCACGCTGCTCGAAGCGATCAATCTGGCGTTGCACCACGAGATGGCACGCGATCCTGATGTGGTGGTACTGGGGGAGGATGTGGGGGTCAACGGCGGTGTGTTTCGCGCCACAGTGGGCCTTCGCGATAAATTCGGGTTCAAGCGGGTCATCGATACGCCGCTGGCCGAAGGGCTCATCGCCGGAGTGGCGGTGGGCATGGCGACCCAGGGGCTCAAACCCGTGGCCGAGTTCCAGTTCCAGGGCTTCATCTTCCCGGGCATGGAGCAGATCATCTGCCAGGCTGCACGGATGCGAAACCGGACCCGTGGCCGTGTCGCCTGTCCCATCGTCTACCGCTCCCCCTACGGCGCCGGCATCCATTCGCCCGAGCACCACAGCGAGAGCGTCGAGGCCCTGTTTGCCCATATCCCCGGGCTGCGGGTCGTTATCCCTTCGAGCCCGAAGCGAGCTTACGGCCTGCTGCTGTCGGCCATTCGGGATCCGGATCCCGTGATGTTCTTCGAGCCGGATCGCATCTATCGCTCCATGAAGTCGGATGTGGTGGATGACGGCATCGGCCTGCCGCTGGATGTCTGCTTTACCCTGCGTCCCGGCCGGGACATCACTGTGGTGGCCTGGGGAGCCTGCATCCAGGAAGTCATGCGGGCGGCGAACCTGCTGGCGGAGCAGGACATCCAGTGCGAGGTGCTGGATCTTGCCACCATCAAACCCCTGGACATGGAGAGCATCCTGACCTCGGTACGCAAGACCGGGAGGTTGCTGGTAGTACACGAAGCCTGTGGCAGTTTCGGGGTGGGGGCCGAAATCGTGTCCCAGGTGACCGAAGAGGCGATGACTGCCCTCAAGGCGCCGCCAAGACGCCTCACCTGCGTGGATGCCGCCGTCCCCTACTATCGCAACGAGGAGTATTACCTCATCACCGAGCAGGAGATCGCGCAGGCAGCTCGGCAACTGATGGAGAACCAGTGGCTATGACGCGCGACAGGTACGGATGCGCAAGTGCCTGGGCCACAGGGCTCCATGGTGTCTGTCAATGTTTGGTGATGTCCCAGCAGAGGGAGAGCAGGTCATGAAATTTTTCAAATTGCCGGATCTGGGCGAAGGACTGGCCGAGGCCGAGATCGTCGAGTGGAAGGTGAGCGCCGGTGATACGGTGCAGGTAGATCAGGTACTGCTGTCGGTGGAGACGGCTAAGGCGTTGGTGGATGTGCCCTCGCCGGTGGCCGGGGTCATCGCCAGATTGTGCGGGCAGGAGGGGGACATCCTCCACATCGGGGCACCGTTGGTGGAGTTTGAAGGGGGCGAGGATGACGGCACCGTCGTTGGCAAGGTCAGCGCCCATCAGCAGCATATCGAGGATCATTTCGTGGTGGGGGCCATGGCGCCCGGCGGTACGTTGGTGCAAGCCATGCCAGCGGTCCGTCTGCTGGCGCAAAAACTGGGGCTGGATATCGACAAGGTCAAGGGAACCGGCAGCGCTGGCATGGTGACCGAGCAGGATGTGCAGCAGGCGTTCGAGGCCCAGCAGGAGAGCGGCAACGAATTCCTGAAAGGCTCGCGCCGGGCCATGGCCAAGGCGATGGAGCTCTCGCACCGGACTGTGGTGCCGGTGAGCATCACCGACGAAGTGGACTTGCGCCACTGGCGCCCGGATGAAGATGTGACTGTGCGCCTTATCAAGGCGATCGGCGTGGCGTGTCGGGCCGAACCCTCCATGAATGCGTGGTTTGACGGAGAGACCCTGTCGCGGCGTCTGTTCAGGGAGGTCAATGTGGCCATCGCGGTTGACTCCAAGCATGGGCTCTATGTGCCCGTGATGGAGAACGTGGCTGAACGGGACTCGGCTGACATACGGCAGGGACTGGATCGGATGATCGCCGATGTCAAGGCCCGTGCCGTGCCGCGGGAAATGCTGCAGGGGGCAACCATCACCCTCACCAACTTTGGCGCCATCGCTGGCCGTTACGCCAGCCCCATCGTCACACCACCCCAGGTGGCCATCATAGGTGCGGGCAAGTTGTTCGAGAAGGTGGTGTTCATCCACGGTGAGGCGCGCCCGGTGCGTGCACTTCCCTTGTCGATGACGTTTGACCACAGAGCCTGCACCGGTGGAGAGGCGGCTCGCTTCCTCAAAGCCTTGGTCCAGGCACTGGAGTCGGCACAGGTCTGACCCGCTGTACCCCGCCGCTGGCGGGGTACAAATTTGTTTGCGTAATCGACAAAGGCACGTATAATGTTAACCAGCTTGAAAAGGCGATAGTTATGTCAATGAATATGATGTTTTACATCTTTTCCTGTTGTTCATAAGTAATCCCGTTTTTTGAGCTTTACCCGCTGAAAAGCATAAGTAATTATTTTGAATACAGGTTTAAAGATATGTCTAACATGATCACCGGTACCGTTAAGTTTTTCAACGAAACCAAAGGTTTTGGCTTCATCCAGCAAGAAAACGGCCCGGACGTTTTCGTTCACTTCAGCGCTATCCAAGGTAACGGCTTCCGTACCCTGGCTGAAGGTCAGCGCGTACAGTTCTCTGTGACCCAAGGTCAAAAAGGCCCGCAGGCTGAGAACGTAACTGCTCTGTAATTCTTGCAGAATTTAAGAAAGCCGTGGTACCTCTGGTGCCACGGCTTTTTGTTTTCATGGCTTCATCAATACGCGTCATGACCCTGCTCGCATCCCTCTTGCTGACCGTGGCGTTGACCGGTCAGGCCAGCCCGCCAACGCCTGATCCTGCGGTGAATGATGCCGTGTCCGTGTGTCAACAGTTTGTACATGTTCGCCTGGGAAACGCGGTGAAACCCGATGAGATCAGGGTACAGCCGGTGCCAAAACGGGCGGGAGAGTGGCTGGTCGATGGCAAGATAAAAGGACCCGAAGGTCCTTTGCTGTTTGCTTGTCTGCTGCGACAAGGAGAGCGCTGGGAGTTGCTCAACTTCTCGCTCTGGGCACCACAACCGCTCAATTCGGCTTGAGTGCGACCAGCAGGTGTTGGAGATGCTCCAGCATGGTCATGCCGAAAGGGGTCAGATAGCCGCCATCTGCCGCGGTGATCAGGCCCTGGCTGTGCAGGCGCGCTGCCGCCTGGCAAAGCGCTTCCGACATGTCGCTGCGCAGCTTGATCCCCAGGCTCATGTTGGCCGGATCAAAACACGCCAGTATTTTCAGCTCATTCACAAAATCGTCAGAAACCTGGTTGATCCCACTCATGGATGCACTCCTTACGCTAAAGATGTATGCAACCTAGCATCCCCGGTGCCTCTTTAGTGGGCGCTGGCTCAAACAATTGGCCTTTATCGGGGCCGCTCTGGTTCAAACGCTGCTTTTTTGGACGCTATCTATCACCGGTCCGGCTGGACGCAAACGCCCCCAGCAAGGCAAACATGCTAGAATGGCACCCTCGTTCACCCTCATGACCAGGCGTGATGCTAGGTCATCTTGTTCAAGGCGCGTCTCATGATCACTGTCACTCTGGTCTCTCTGCTGCACTCTCTGGGTCCCCGTTTTCCTGTTTATGCTCCCTCCTTGCTGCTCCCTCTCCTAGCGCAACATCAAGGAGATCTCTGGCTGCCGGCCATTCGTGGGGAAGACGTGACGACCCTGCGTCAGCATGGCAAGGATGCCCAGAGTCTGGCTACCTTGTCGGCAGGCTGGTGCGAGTTCGCGGCCCAGAGCAAAGAGACGCCGGAGCTCGATGCGCTGGCAAGTTACGATGAGGAGATGCTGGACAACCTGCAGATGTACTGGCGCCACCCGAGCAAGATAAACAGCCCGATCACCGATAACCTGTTCGAGCTGCGCCGCGAGGTGGTGGACGAGGCCCATGGCGGCAAGCTGGTTGCTGCCTGGAGTGCCGCCCAGCAAGCACGGCTTGAGCAGATCATGGTGGGGGTCGCTGCGGGGCGGGATCAGCTCTGCTTTGTGGAGGTGGAGTCCGCCTATTGGCTGAGGGAGCGACTGGGTGAGACCGCGGGACTCCGGCTGTTGACCCCCGAGCTGGGGTGAGGCGATGGAAAGACAGATGACCGATTACTCCTGCTGGACAAGGGGTCGGCAAGATGTGAACATGTCGCCCTTTATTGAACGAGAGACTTGACCGATGAGCTATGAACTTAGCGACACCGAGCGCAATGCCGCGCTGCAACTGAACGCCGATTACCGCTTTGATCACTTCATCAGCAAGTTGGTCGAGCACGAAGAGCTGTTTGTCCTGACCGACGAACACGGCGTCATGATGCTGACGACCGAAGAGGAAGACTGCATCCCGGTATGGCCGCATCCCGACTACGCCAAGGCCTGGGCCGAAGGGGAGTGGGCCGAGTGCAAGCCGCAATCCATCACCCTCAAGGTGTGGCTGGATCGCTGGGTGGATGGCATGGAGCAGGATGATCTCTGCGTGGCCGTGTTCCCGACGCCGGATCAGGAAGGGATTGTGCTGGATCCGGCCGACGTGGCCGACGCCATCGCGCAAAAGCAGGCCAAGCGCGGCTAAGTCCCGTCTAGGCACTGCCGCCACAAAAAAGACCCCGCCACAGTGCGGGGTCTTTTGTTTGCGCCGAACCAGAGCGCGGAGCCGGCTCAGGGTTGTTGGTAGCGGGTGTCGATCACAGTGACGGGAGGGAAGGTCTTGCCCTGCTTGATGGCGGCTTTCGTCTCCGCTTTCAGCTGCTCGTCAATCCAGAGCAGGCCGCCGAAGCTGTAGCCCGAGTTGGCGCCATCCAGGGGCCAGTAGAGCAGATCGCTCTGGGGCGTTGCCGGTATCTTGGGCAGTTTTATCCAGCGCCAAGCACCTGCCCGGGTATAGGGGACCTGATAGGCGGGGACGAAGCTGGCCAGCTCATAGAGCCGCTGTTGGATCTGCCGTGAGAGCTCGGCCTTCTTGCCAAAGTCGAAGGCCTTGTCGTATTGCTCCACCAGGGCCGAGATGGCGTCGTCATCGAGGTTCATGATGTTGTTGGTCTGGGGCTTGTTGGCGTTGACCTTGTGGAAGTGTTCCCAGTAGGCCGGATAGCGGCCACTGCTCCAGGCCATCCAGGCGCTCTGGTGCTTCTTCTCCAGCATGGATTTGAAGCCGGCGGAGGCATCCATCAGGTTCAGCTCCAGATTGAGGCCCGCCTTCTTCGCTTCTTCCCGCAGCAGGGTCAGGCGCTGGGCATGCTCGGCCGTGGTGTAGGTGATGCTGAGGGAGAGGGGCTGGCCCCTGTCGTTTTGCAAGACGCCATCCGGCCCCGTCTTGGTGAAGCCCGCCTTGGCGAAGTAGTCCCGCGCGAGCTTGGGATCGAAGGGGCGTGCCTTGATGTCGGTATTGGTGAAGGCTCCCTGGCCCGAGCCGTAGCTGTTGAGGCGTTGGTAGTCACCCCGCAGCAGGGTGGCGATCATCTTGTCGAGGGCGAGGGCATACTGGATGCCGAGCCGCACATTGATATCCTTGAGCAGCGGGTCGGCGGTGTTGAGGTAAAGCCCCATGGGGGACTGCGGCGTCTGGTTGTAGAACCAGAGCCGCTCGATATAGCCCTTCTCGAATTCGGCGGTCTTGCTCTTGTCGTGCCACCAGTTGGGCATCACGAGGGGGAAGGTATCGAGCTCACCGCGCAGGAAGTGCTGCCAGGCGATGTTCTGATCCCTGAGCACCTTGATCTCGATGCGATCCGGATTGAAGCGGTGCTGGAAGTAGCGCTCGTCGTTCCCCCACCAATCCTTGACCCGGTCGAAGGTAACCGACTTGCCCTTCTTGAGCTCGCCAATCTGGTAGGGGCCTGTGACCGGCAGCACCTTCCAGTTGTACTCCTTGACCCAGTTGGCGGTCAGCTTGATGGCGTGGCTGGGTTCCGGGGTGAAGGGGAGGGCTTCGAGCAGATCTTCCCGGCTCTTCTCGGTACCGCTGGTGATGGCGAGGGTGTGATCGTCAAACTTGGTCACTTCGCTTATCTGGGTGCTGTAGTAGTTGTTGTACCAGGGGTCGTTGATCTCCTTGCTGCGCATCATCTTGAGGGTGAAGACCCAGTCATCCGCAGTGACGGGCTGGCCGTCCGACCAGCGGGCCTTGGGGTTGATGCGAAAATAGAGCGTCTTGTTATCCGCGCCGAAAGCCCACTGGTTGGCCAGCATGGGGATGGGATTGCGCGTCACGGGATGGGTGCTCAGGAGCGGCAGGTTGGTCTCGCGCACGTAGGCTGCAAAGCCGCCGTTGGAATCCGGCCCGTATTTGCGCAAGGTGAGCGGAAAGCTCGACATGAAATCCCGGAAGGTGCCGCCTCGCTTGGCCTCGGGGTCTGCATAGACGGGGTCGGTGTCGTTGCTCTCCCATTTGAGATCTGCCGGCAGGGTGGCACTCCAGCCGAACGGGCTCCAGCAGAAGGGGAGCAGCATGGCCATGACCCGCATGATGCCTGGTAAAGAGGGGATGATCGAAAATGACGGATGACGCATGTCCTTGCTCTCCTGATGATGGCGTCCTGCCGAAATAACGGGGTGGGCCCAAGAGGGCCTGACCCATGATGGGAAGTTTCCCGGGCGAGGTCAATCCTCGGTTTGGGTCTTCAAGAAGCGCATCTTGCCCCCCAGCAGATGCACCACGAAGCCGAGCAGCACCAGACCCGAGCCCAGCCATTGCAGGGGAGTGGGGTGTTCATCGAGCAGCAGGGCGGCGGCCACCATGCCGACACAGGGCACCAGCAGGGAGAGGGGGGCAACCTGGGCCACCGGATAGCGCATCAGCAGCCTCCCCCACAGGCCATAACCGAGCCAGGTGGCGATAAACGAGAGATAGAGCACGCACAAGACGCCCTGCCAACGGATGTTGAGCAGGCTGCTTGCGATGAGTTCGGGCCCCTCGAACAGCCAGGAGAGCGCGAAGAAGGGCAGGATGGGCACCAGCCCGCCCCAGGCGACCAGGCTCGGCAGAGAGGTGCGATAGCGCAGACCTATCTGGCGATTGATGACATTGCCAAGGCCCCAGCAGGCGGCTGCGCACAGCGTCAGCACAAACCCGATGAGGGTGAGGTTGCCCTCGCCATGGGTGGCAATGAGATAAAGACCTGCTCCCGCCAGCGGCAGTGCCACCCAGTGGTGGGGCTGCCAGCGCTCTCCCAGCCAGATCATGGCGAACAGCAGGGTGAAGACCACCTGGGATTGCAGCACCAGGGAGGCCATGCCGGCGGGCATGCCGAATTTCATGGCGCAGAACAGGAAGGCAAACTGGCCCAGGCTGATCGCACCGCCATAGGCCAGCAGCCAGCGCCAGGGCATGGCAGGCCTGGGGACCAGCAGAATGGCCGGGAAGACGACTCCGACGAAACGCAGTGCTCCCAGCAGCAGTGGGGGGATGCCTTCCAGCCCCCACTTGATGGCGACGAAGTTGAGTCCCCAGCAGAGAATGACCAGGGCGGCCAGACACTTGTCCTTGGTTTGCATGCGGCATCCTTGTTTGAGCGGCGCCCGCACGGCAGGGCGCCGAAGGGGTCGAGCATACCTGCTACAGGGTGGGCACCGTCAAGGGCGCTGGTGTCTACCTGCACACCGGGCGAGCGCGGGCGGGCTAAGCTAAAAAGTGAGCGCCCCGATTGACGGGTTGGCGTCGATGGCTAACCGGAGGTATTCCATGAGCGACCATACCCTGCTGCCCCATCTTAAATGCGAAAGGGGACTCCCTCCGACGTAGGTGGGAGGGGAATTTCGCCGGGGCGTCAGCCCCGCTGGTTTTGAATGTATTGCTTGATCACCTCCAACGGTGCTCCGCCGCAAGAGCCCGCAAAGTAAGAGCGTGACCAGAGTACGGGTTTGCTGTAAGCACCTCTCAAGTCCAGAAATTCATTACGCAGTCGCCTT
>NZ_JBFOCN010000092.1:0-49064 GCF_040907815.1 Aeromonas sp. s6 | reverse complement strand
GACTCACGTTGAAGCAATAGGAAGAAGATGAAGGAGATTTCCGCATGAATGACTTGGTTATCAGGCTTCGCCGATTCAAGGACAGGAAGTCACTGGATAGAGTTGCCCCAAGGATGCTTGATAAGGCTGCTGCTACGGGCCTCCAAGAGGAGCTGAAGGTCATCGCAGCGATTGACCACCGGCAAGCAGAGATAGCTGCTGGAAGGCATTTTGATGCGGGGAAAGTCCCTATGACAGCTTGGGCATTGGTTGATTGAGTAGGAGAGAGTGATGGGACAGGTTATCGGTTATGCACGTGTGTCGTCTGTCGGTCAATCGTTGGATGTTCAACTGGATAAGCTGACAAAGGCCGGTTGTGAGCGTGTGTACCAAGAGAAGGTATCAGGGACCAGCACAGATGGCCGTGAGCAACTAGCCGAACTCCTGCGGTATGTCCGAGAGGGGGACGATGTGGTGATCACCAAGCTGGACCGTCTGGGCCGTTCTCTCGCTGACCTGCTGGACATTACGGAACAACTGGAAGCCAAGGGCGTGACCCTGCGTGTACTGGACCAGAACTTAGAGACGATGACAGCCCAAGGGAAGCTGATGTTCACCATGCTGGGTGCCTTTGCTGAGTTCGAGACGGCTCTACGCAAGGAGCGTCAGATGGAAGGTATCGCCAAAGCTAAGGCTGCGGGGAAGTACACAGGCAGGCCAAAGAGTATCGACGAGGATGCAATCAAGGCGACCCTGTTGGAAGGCGGTAAGTCCCTGCGGGAAATCGCTACGCTTCATGGAGTCAGCCGAGCGACGGTCCATCGCCTATCAACAAGGATGCGAGAGGATGGGGAGCTGAGTTGATCGAGTGTGTCTATCGGTTGAGCCTGGGACCATCGAAAGGAGCAATCACTGGGGCTGTCCCAACGTACATTAGAGAAAGCTGATATACCCTGACCAATAGAAAGAGCTGATCGAGTGACCAACTTTGATCGAGTTTTTCAATCGACCCCCAAGGCTGTTCACCGCGACACCTTGGGGGGTTGTCGTTTGGGAGGACTCGACGATGACCCTGCGCCTGTCCCTCTGGACCTTTCTCATTGCCTCCCTTCTCCCTTCCATCCGTGTCCCTGCTGTCTTCAGGCTTTCTCTGTGGACCCGCGAGATCGTGCAGGGGTGATCGTGTGGGGTAACATGGGGGAATGCGTATGGTGATCAGAGAGAGCGTCTGAGGGGCTATCTGGAAGGGTCCAGAGGGGGAGCCTGGGGCCGAATCTGCGCTTGTTCGTCTGAATGCCCCTGTTTGTTGTCCGTGGGGCTGTCCCGAGGTCTGTACTCCCGACGATTATCCCGAAGACACCAATAAAACACCTTCTAGAGACCTCCAGAGCAGGGGCAATTGGAGCTCGTTACTTTTCCCTGACCATAGGGGGGGATACGAAAAGACCAATACTGAAAGACACCTTTAAGACACCCCAAATAACACCTCTCTTACCTTACTTACGTCAGGTATCTTCAGGATGGCCCATTGGCTGTCCTGTTGTCGCCTCTTACAGCCCTTCCCCTGATCATTCCTAGGACAACCAAGTGAGCCCATTTAGGCATCCTCCAGACAGATGACCAATGGGGATGAACATCGACGCACTAGCGTCTGTCAGACCTATCAACAGTAATGGGAATACTGGGATTAGCTTTTCCCTTGAGACCCATGGCTTTTTCACCCACATCAGTACCGCTATAATCCCGATCCAATCTGAACCATCCCCAAGACCATTGCCCAGACCTTGTGTTAGTGGGTTTGGGTTTCCTTTGCCAGACGAGGCACAAAGTGGCTCGATTGATAATAGGAGAACGACAAAATGATAACTTCTGCGTTGAACATCGCGTCCATCAATCGGACATCCGACACACAGTTCCGTACAGAAATGAGCAAGGAACAAGTGGAAGGGCTGACCGATCTAATCGAACGTGGCGTTCAGTGGAAGACCCCAATCCAGGTGGCCCGAGTCGATGGTGTCTTGTTCCTCACCGACGGCTTCCACCGTGTCGAAGCGTATGAGGCAGCAGGGTACGCTGAGATCCCTGCCGGCCAGTACGAGATCGTCGAATGCGAGACTATGAATGAAGTGATCATGTTGTCCATGCGGGCCAATGCTGCACACGGTAACAAGAACACCACAGCAGATCGTGTACGAATGGTGGACAAGTTAATCCAGATGGATGAAAAGCGGTTCATGAAGAACCCGTTTCTGGTGAACATTGACGAAGTTATGGCTGCACTCCAGCTCACTAAAAAGCAGGCTCGCCTTGCAGTTGACCCCAAAAATTCAGAGCTGAAATCGAAGCGCTGGGTTGCAATCGTGAAGAGATACAAGCAGGGGATGAGTGGGAATGCTATTGCTAAGGAACTGCAAATTGGGCAATCCACAGTATCAGATGTTATTCGTGAGATTATCGAAGATGAGCGCAATGATGAGCCAAAGATCCGTCCTGGCTCCATCTTCACCACTCCGATGACGGGCGTCGAGTACTACGCCAATTTGGCAGATCTTCGCGAAACAAATCCAGCAATGTACGAAGAAGAACTGAAGGTTGCACATGCCGAGTATAGGGCTCTAAAAGCTAACATCGATGCTCTTCAAGCCCAACTTGAAGTAGCCCAAGCCAAACATAAAGAGATTGAATCTAAGATGTCGCCTGACGAGATTATCGCTGCAAGAGCTCTGTGGGAATTGAGGCGAGCAGAGCGTTCAGCCAAGTCATAGTGCCTTTCCAAAAACTACAGCTACTAATAACAAATGAGGGCCTTGCGAGTCTCGGTATTGGTTGGAGATGTCTATCCACTACCCGATGAAAACTTGGAGGTCTGTGGCCTTACCGAAAATGCCCAAGGGGCAAATCCGGTAACTCAGCCTCCTTCCTTTCTGTTACTCCCATCCGGTGAAAAATCCCTGACCTTAGCAATACATCTGGCCATCTCTCGGTCAATGCTCGGGCATGTTTCGTGTATCTGAAGACTGTTCTGACGTGTTGGAGAGAGGGCCAGGGAGATTCACGCTGAGGAGTAATAAAATGCAAATTACATTTAACGCCAATACCTATGTTATTCGCCATAATGCCGAAGGATTGCTATCTCTTACCGACATCGAGAAAGCCTGGCGTGATTCTGGTGGTTCGGGTGGCCAGCTCAGGAACTGGTTAACGAGCGATGATTACAAAAGGATGTCCTCTGAAATTCAGAAGACTACAACCCGTGGCCGGAATGCGGAGACCTGGGGTTGTAAACGAGCAGTCATCCTCTATGCCTCTTATTGCTCAGTAGCCTTTCAACTTGCAGTTGTGGATGCTTTCACTGAATTGACCGAAGGGGATACCTTCAAAGCAGCAGCAATAGCCGGGTCTGTTGCGGTATCCCCCGAGCTGATCGAGAAACATGACAACACGCGGCAAGCGATGAATGACATGCTCCAAGAAAAGGGTATCTCTATGGGAGGCCATGCCTATGGGAACTTCTATCGGTTGGCCTGTAAGGCTGCCACTGGTTATGTGCCTACTGTACTCACAGGGAAGAATGGGACAGTCAAAGATTACCTGGTGGCCGCGGAACATCCCGAGTGTATGGCCGCCTTGATCGCCGCGATGGAGACGATCACCATGGGCCTGAAGGTCGGTCTGAATTATCACAAGGTCGCCGCCATGCTCAACGTAGAAACCACCAAGAACGTGGATTACTTCGATTAATCAGTCCCCCGAAGATAAAGCCATCAATGGTGGACTTCAGGTCTTCCTCAATGAGGATTTGCCTGAAGACAGGCTCTTGAATCTGCGTGAACCAGCGGTATCATTAGAGCCCGTACGTTTATGACTTACGTAAGGAGACCGCTATGCGAATCCCTTTGCCTGACTTTGACAAAGATCCCTACATGTACGCCCTTGTGCGTCTTGGTGGCATGTTAGAGGATGTCCGGGTTGGCTTCACTACCCTTGAGGAAGCTGTCCATTCGTATCTTGAAGAGAACGAGGATTTCCCGCTTGAATTACTCGCTGTTCTCTTCGGGGCAGACATTAAAGTGATCGAGGCCATGGCCGCGCGCTATGAGCCCGATGCTGCCTTGGATGAAATCCTTGGCCCCAGGGAAGGCATCCCCAGCCACTAACTCTGCCTTAAGCTAGTCTCTAAGCCCGCTGCGCCTCCTAAGGTCCGGCGGGTTTTCTTTTTTCTACTAAATCCAAGAGGAACCCTGTGACCCCAACTTTTACCAAGAAGTATGGCTACAACACCTTCAACACTTCGAGTGTGATCGCCCAGTCCCCGTACCTGCTGGACCCCGACACTAAGTTCAACGCCGAAGGCGACCTGAAGTGCAACTTCACCGTCGAAGACAATGACTACTGGCGCGGTGTCATTGAGAGGTGCGAGTCCGACCTGAAGGAATACGCCGCTCAAGTCCACAAGGACACCGGCAAGAAGCCGCGCCTGTCAGCCGACCTGCCGTGGGTAGAGAACTATGACGGCACCATTACCTTCAAGACCAAGCGCAAAGCCCAGATTACCCGCAAGAAGGACAAGAAGGTAATCGAGATCACCGTTCCCCAGTTCGACGCCAAGTGCCAGCCAATCATGCCGATGGTTGAGATCAGCGGTGGATCCGCCATTAATCTGAATTTGGAGATCTATACCTGGGTTGTCATCAACAGAGCGGGAGTGTCTCTGCGTCCCCTAGCGGTGCAGGTATTGGACCTGTATGAGAAAAGAGGTCCTAGGCGTGATGCCGATGAGTATGGCTTTGGCGTGGTGGAAGGGCCTGTACTCTTGAAGCCGTTCTGATTAGGTATCAAAGAAACGACATAGCCTCAGAGGCAGGTGCCAAGGTTACCAGTGGCGGATCCCGAATAGTCATAAGAGCTATGCATGCAAAGAGATCAGCACTTGGTAACAAGGCTCTCCACGTTTTTGCTGCGTTCCTTTCCGTTGATTTACTACGTGGTTTGTCCCAGAGCTTGAGACCACAGGGGAGGGCAGTTATCATGGGCTCCTCAATTGCCCCTATAGCTACTCCACTTCATGTGGATTACTTTGGTCGGGTTAGTTGTTACATTTTGACTTTAGAAATCTTGTTGATGGCGCTCAGTTCCATCCCCAAGTGCCTGATTTATTTGGGCTCGCATTGATAACCCGTCGACCTGGTCAGGACCGGAAGGTAGCAGCCAAGGCGGGGGACTCGAGTGCCGGGATGTGGCTGGTAGGGCCACCACCTGTTTCTGCCATTCAACAAGTTACAGCTAATACCCCCTTCAGACCTCTTGGTAATCCACTTCATGTGGATGAATCAGGAGTCTTCAAAGTGCATTTTCAGCTCTCTTCACATGCTATTTGCTCTACCGCAAGGTGAGCCTGTGCCCTATGGGCGTTCATCAGGCTTCAGACCGCGCCTGGCTCAAACTTCCTCTTGATCTTCAGCACTGTCCCCTTGAGATCATGCTTTCCCTCAGTCACCTCCCGTGGCCTCTATGGCCCAGCCATCTTCTGACTTTCAGCACTGCAAGCTCTTGCAGTACGCCATCTGACGCCTCCTTTTGTTGGCGCCGGCAGAGCAGGTGAGGCCATGCGCTTGATGCGACACCATGCCGGGGCCACGCGGCAACGCGAACCCCTCTGGTGGCGGGAGCCCGGGCAGGCTATCTTGCCGTTACTGGAGACGCCGGGAACCGGTTTCATACCGTGCGACTCTCCCGTTCTGTTTTATGGATGGTGAGGCCCCGTGCAGGGGCTGCTCTCGACTCACCAGAGACCAGGCTGACAGGCGTGGCATGAATGCAGACCCCGTCAGCCTCTTTTCGCGCCCCTGAGGGGCGCCGTTTTCTGTGGTTGCTCAAAGGAGCCCTGATGATTGGCATGATCGCATCTCTACTCAAACCGGGCCTGCCCGAACACCCGGACTCCTCGCAATATCATGGGGGCCGGTTCAACAATGCCGTGACACCCCAGGCGCGAAGTCTGTGGGAAGGGGCCAGGCTCTGGTGGGACTTTCTGTTCGCCAAGCCTGAGGGCACGGTGCCGGATCGCGCCATTCCGGTACAGGTCATGACCCGGGAGGGGCTCATCGCGGCGCCGGACAACAGCGTGTGGCGCTTCGGCCACTCCACTCTGCTGCTGAAGTTGCAGGGCACGTTCTGGCTGACGGATCCCGTGTTCAGCGAGCGGGCCTCGCCGGTGCAGTGGTTCGGCCCCAAGCGCTGGCATCAACCGCCCATCACCCTGGAGGCGCTGCCCCCCATCGAGGGGGTGATCCTCTCCCATGATCACTACGACCATCTCGATCACGGGGCCATACTGGCGCTGCAGGAGAAGGTCGACCACTTCATCACGCCCCTCGGGGTGGGGGCGCGCCTCATGGCCTGGGGGATTGCGAAGGAGAAGATCCGCGAACTGGACTGGTGGCAGCAGACCCGGGTGGGCGGTGTCACCCTGGTAGCGACCCCGGCCCAGCATTTCTCCGGCCGTGGCCTCGGGGACGGCAACCAGACCCTCTGGGCCTCCTGGGTCATTCGCGGCGAGGGGGTCAACCTCTTCTTCAGCGGTGACAGCGGCTACTTCGACGGTTTCAAGGAGATTGGCAGGCGCTACGGTCCGTTCGACGTGACCTTCCTCGAGACCGGGGCCTACGACAAGCGCTGGGAGCTGGTGCACATGCTCCCGGCGCAGACGGCGCAGGCGTTTCACGATCTCGGGGGGAAATGGCTCTATCCGGTGCACAACGGCACCTTCGATCTGGCCATGCACCGCTGGAACGACCCGCTTGAACAGATTGCCCGACTGGCTGCCGAGCAACAGATCCCCCTGACCACGCCTGTCATGGGGGAGCCTCTGGAGGTGCTGAGCCCCCATGAGGGTAGCCCCTGGTGGCGCGATTGACCTGAGTGCCTTCCAAAGACGGTGTCACCCCTCAAAGGGGCGTGCGGGAGGTTGGGGCCGGGCCCTGTGAGCGCCCCCGCTGCCTCCCCATCCTCTGCGCCGGACCCGCGACGGCCAGGCGGGGAGGGCGCACGGGAGCGCCTTGCCGCGTTATCTTCTGCCACCAGAGTCTTGCTGATACCTCACTCGGGCTGGGCGGCAACCTGGCGCTTGAAGGGACCTGGCTTGTTGGCCTTGCGGTGTTCCGAAACCAGGATCAGCAGGCGCTGCAGGGCGATGAAGCTGAACAGCAGCAGGCCGATGATGATCTTGGTCCACCAGGAGCTGAGGGTGCCGTCGAAGTTGATGTAGGTCTGGATCAACCCCTGGATCAGCACCCCGAACAGGGAGCCGAAGACGGTGCCCACCCCGCCGCTCAGCAGGGTGCCGCCGATGACAACGGCGGCGATGGCATCGAGCTCGACCCCGACGGCGGCGAGCGGGTAGCCCGCCGAGGTATAGAGCGCGAACACGATGCCTGCCAGGGTCGCCAGGGTGGTGGAGAGCAGGTAGATGCGAATGGTGGTGTGGCGCACCGAGATCCCCATCAGGGCTGCCGAGGTGGCGTTGCCGCCGATGGCGTAAACGTTGTTGCCAAAGCGGGTGCGGTTGGCGAGCAGGATGCCGAAGACCACCACCGCCAGCATGATGAGGGCCAGCAGGCTCAGGCGACCGCCCCCCGGTATCTTCCACGACAGGCTCGACAGGTAGGTGAAGGTGGGGTGATCGATGGGCAGGGACTGCTCGGAGATGAGAAAACTGGCCCCCCGCAGGAAGAACATGCCCGCCAGGGTGATGATGAAGGCGGGGATCTTCAGGGTGTCGATCAGCCAGCCCATGAGGGCGCCAAAGCCTGCCCCGAGCACCAGCACCAGAGGGATGGCCAGCACGGGGCTGACGCCCAGCTTCCCGATGAGGGTTGCCAGCAGCACGCCGGTGAAGGCGATGACGGCCCCCACCGACAGATCGATGCCCCCCGAGAGGATGACGAAGGTCATGCCCACCGCCACTATTCCCAGAAACGCGTTGTCCGTCAGGATGTTGCAGATGATGCGGGTGGACATGAAGGCTGGGAAGGAGGCCAGGCAGAGCAGATAGCCCAGCACGAAGACCATGATGGTCACCATCAGGGGGAGGTTGCGTTTAAACATGGCGAGTCCCTCGCTGGAAGAGGTGGTTGAGGGCCGGTGACTGCATGACCAGCACCGCCAGCACCACCAGGGCCTTGACGATCTGGTTCCACTGGGGCTGGTAGCCGGAGAGCAGGATCCCGGTGTTCACCCCCTGGATGATCAGTATGCCGATCAGGGAGAGGGCGAGGTTGAAGCGCCCCCCCATCAGGGAGGTGCCCCCTATCACCACCGCCAGAATGGCGTCCATCTCGAGCCAGAGTCCGGCGTTGTTGGCATCGGCACCCCGGATGTCGGCGGCGACTATCATGCCGGCGACGGCGGCCATCATGCCGCTCAGCAGGTAGGTGGCGATCACCACCATGGGGGTGTTGAGCCCGGCGTTCTTGGCGGCCTTGATGTTGATCCCCACCGCTTCGATGAAGAGGCCGAGGGCGGTGCGCTTGGTCAGCAGCCAGAGCAGCAGCGCCATGCCCAGGGTGATGATGACCGGGGTGGGCAGATAGAAGAGGGAGCCGCTGCCGATCCAGGCGAGTGCGTCGTTGTTGAAGGTGATGATCTGCCCCTCGGTGATGAGCTGGGCGATGCCCCGGCCCGCCACCATGAGGATCAGGGTGGCGACGATGGGCTGGATCTTGAACACCGCCACCAGCAGGCCGTTCCACAGGCCGCACAGAAGGCCCACCCCGATGACAGCGGCGAAGATGACCGGCAGGCTGTGACCGCCGGTGGCCAGGCTGGCCATGGTGGCCCCGCTGATGGCCATGACGGCTCCCACCGACAGGTCGATGCCGCCGGTGGCGATCACCAGCGTCATGCCGAGGGAGAGCAGGGCCACCGGGGCACAGCGGTTGAGGATGTCGATGAGGCTGCCAAACAGCCGCCCATCCTGGATGTGGATGGCGAAGAAGTTGTCGGCGACCAGGGCATTGATGAGCAGCACGCACACCAGGGCGGCGCACTGGGCCGAGCCCGTGGGCCACTCCCTGCGGGCGCGCGACCCCTTGGCGAGGGGGAGAATGGATGACGTCATATCAGGCCTCACATGCAATGGCGTTCATGATGGCAGGGACGCTCAGGGCGTCCGTCGCAAGCTCTGCCACCTGTTTTCTGTCACGAAGGACGATCACCCGATCGGCATAGCCCACCAGCTCCTCGAGCTCGGAGGAGATGACCAGCAGGGCCAGCCCGTTGGCGCAGAGGGATTCGATGAGGCGGATGATCTCGGCGTGGGCCCCCACGTCGATGCCCCGGGTAGGCTCGTCCAGGATCAGGAACTGGGGTTTGGTGAGCAGCCAGCGGGCGAGCAGCACCTTTTGCTGGTTGCCCCCGGAGAGAAACTGGATGGGCTGCTCTGGTCCCGGGGTCTTGATGGCCAACTGCTCGATGAGGCGGGCGGTGATCTCGTCCTGCTCCTTGCGAGACAGGGGATGCAACCAGCCCCGCTGGGCTTGCAGGGCCAGCACCATGTTCTCCCGCACCGAGGCCGAGGCGATGATGCCGGCGCTCTTGCGATCCTCCGGGCAGAAACCAAAGCCGTTGGCGGCCGCCTGGCGTGCAGAGCGGATGGTCACCGGCTTGTCCCGCACCCGGCACTCGCCGCTATCGCTCGGGACTATGCCGAACATCAGCTCGGCGGTCTCGGTACGACCGGACCCGAGCAGGCCGGCGAGGCCCACTATCTCCCCGGGCATGACGTCGAGACTGAAAGGGGTGATGACTCCCCGCTTGCCATAGTCCCTGAACGACACCATGGGCTGGTTGCTGCGCAGTGTTTTGCCCGCCCGCTTGAGGGCATTGTCGTCCAGCTCGCGTCCCAGCATCATCTTGACCAGCTCCAGTTGTGGCAGTGCCTGGGTGTCGCGGGTGCCGACCAGCTCGCCGTTGCGCAGCACTGTGATGCGATCGCTGATGGCGTAGACCTGATCGAGAAAATGGGTGATGAAGATGAGGCTCACCCCCTGATCCCGCAGGCGCGTCATCAGGGAGAAGAGCATCTGGACTTCGCTGGCATCCAGGCTCGCGGTGGGCTCGTCCAGGATCAGGATCCTGGCGGAGAGTGACACCGCCCGGGCGATGGCCACGATCTGCTGCATGGCGACCGAGTAGTGGTCGAGGGGCAGGGTGACATCCATCTCGAAGCCGTGGCTGGCCATGATGGCGCTGGCCTGCCGGGTCATGGCGCCCCGGTCGATGAAGCCGAAACGGCGTGGCTCGTGGCCGATGAAGAGGTTGTCCGCCACCGACATGTTCGGCAGCAGGTTGACCTCCTGATAGACGGTGCCTATCCCCAGACGCTGGGCATGGGCGGTGTCCGTCGGGGAGATGGGGACGCCATCGAGTTCGATACGGCCAGCGTCTCGCTGATAGACACCGGTGAGGGTCTTGATCAACGTGGACTTGCCGGCCCCGTTCTCGCCGAGCAGCGCCATGATCTCTCCCCGGCGCAGGGAGAAGTCCACCTGATGCAGGGCTCGTACTCCGGGAAACGCCTTGCATATTCCGCGGGCATTCAATACGACATCGTGAGTGTTCTCTGACATGAACATTGGCTCTCCGATATAGCGCGCCATACAAGTTCAATCACTTATATGGCGCGCTATGTGACAGTCTGGCGGGGGAGCGGGATTAATAACCCATGTCTTTTTTCAGCTCGAGCTGCGCCTCGGCACTCCCGGGCTCAAACAGTTTGGACTCCGTCTTGATATGTTTGGGGGGCAGGGTGCCATCTTTCTTATAGGCCAGCAGGGCATCGAAGGCCGGTCCCGCCATATTCGGCGTGAGCTCCACCGAGGCATTGGCTTCGCCTGCGATCATCGCCTTGAAAATATCCGGCACGCCATCGATGGAGATGATCTTGATATCCTTGCCCGGTTTCAGCCCGGCCTCTTTAATGGCCTGGATGGCGCCGATGGCCATGTCATCGTTATGGGCGTAGACGGCGCAAATATTCTTGCCGCTATTTTCCGCCTTGATGAAGCTCTCCATCACCTCCTTGCCCTTGCTGCGGGTGAAGTCGCCGGACTGCGTGCGGATGATCTTGATGGTGGGCACGGCCGAGACGGTGTCGAGGAAGCCCTTCTTGCGATCCAGCGCCACGCTGGCACCCACCGTGCCCTGCAATTCCACCACGTTGCACGGTTTGCCATCCTGCTGCTTGATGAGCCACTGGGCTGCCACTTCCCCTTCGTGGACGCTGTCGGCGGCGACCCCGGTCATGAAGAGACCGTCATCTTTTACCGTGATATTGCGATCCAGCAGGAAGACCGGGATCTCGGCCTCTTTCGCCTCCTGCAATACTGGCTCCCAACCAGTCTGTACCACGGGGGCAATAAAGATGGCATCCACCCCCTGGGCAATAAAGGAGCGAATGGCCTTGATCTGGTTCTCCTGTTTCTGCTGGGCATCGGCAATTTTCAGGATGATGCCGCGTTTTTGGGCTTCGCTCTTGGCGACCGATGTTTCTGCAGCTCGCCACCCGGATTCAGAACCAATTTGCGAGAAGCCCACGGTCATCTCTGCAGAATATGCAGTGGCCGAGAGAATAAGGGTGCTGATAATGCTCGCCAGTTTCACTTTTTTATACATATGACACTCCTTTGTGATGCATGGTGAAATAAACCGGAACACGTCAGGTTTTTATTGTACGGGTCAAGGTTATAGGCTCTTGAATTAAACGGCGGGAGGTGGCTCACAGAAAATTTTTAGCAGCACGATGCTTCATACAAACAGCAGAAGAGTTCATATATCGAGCCCTGCCTGTATTGATTTTTATGCATATTTATTTAATTAGGCAACCATTGTGTCCAGAGTGCCACCTGCTTTTTGCCCCCGGTATCGGGGGCGCAGGCACGCAGATGAGGGGCCCTCGTCAACGAAGAGGGGGATATTCCCCTGGCACAGGCGACCCCTCTGGGTGCACCGCTGCCAGCAGATAATCCACGAAGGCCCGGACCCGGGCCGAGAGGTGACGGTGCTGTGGATAGAGGGCGTAGAAGGGGCGGGATCGCCCCGCAAAGGGGGTCATCACCTCGATCAGCTTGCCTTGCAACAGCGCCTCGGCTGCCACGAAATGGTAGATCTGGAACAGACCGCCCCCAGCCACCGCCCAGCCCAGGCCCGCCAGCACATCGTCAAGCACCCGCTGTCTGCTCTGGACATGAAGGTCGACAGGGTCCCCCTGCTCGTTCACGAACTGCCAGGGGAAGGGGCGACCCGTGCTCGGGGTGATGAACTGGATCAGATCATGTTGCGACAGCATCTCCAGGGAGGTTGGCGCGGGGCGGCGGGCGGCATAATCGGGGGTGCAGAAGACCCCGAGGCTGGCATCCTCCAGCTTGCGGGCGATGATCCGCCCATCGCGCGGCTCCCCCAGCCGGATGGCCAGATCGTAACCATCCTCCACGAAGTCGATGTTCCTGTTGGAGACATTGAGCTCCAGCTCGACCTCGGGATAGGCCGCCATGAAGCCTGGCAGCAGGGGCACCAGACGGTGGTGGGCATAGACGGTGCCCACGCTGATGCGCAGCACTCCTCTGGGGTGGCGCTGGCGGCCGGTGATGGCCCGCTCGGCCTCGGCGATCTGCTCGAGCGCCTGCTGGCACTGTTCCCGATAGAGCTCCCCGTCATGGGTGAGGCGCACGCTGCGGGTGGTGCGATGGAAGAGTTTGACGCCGAGCCTGGCCTCGAGACGCTGGATGGAGCGGCTCACCGAGGCGGGCGTTACCCCCAGTACCTGAGCCGTGGCGGTAAAGCTACCAAGTTCGGCTGCCTTGCAAAAGAGCTCTATGGTGCCGAGCTGGACGGGGTCGAAGGCACGGGACATATGTTCATCCATGTAAATAATCAAGTTCAATGGTGTGAGTTTATTCGTCCGTGTGTAATCAGTAAATTGCTCATCGAGGGCGGCCCGGTGGCCGCCCGATCGATCACTGCCATCAAAAGGAAGATCACGATGAAGAACACCCTCAAGGCCGTGCTGGCCTCACTGCTGCTGGCGACCTCCGCTGCGGCCAGCGCCTCCCCGAAAGGCGAGATCCTGGTGCTGCTCTCGAGCGAGACCGAACTGCCGCTGCAAGGGGGCAAGAGCCTGACCACCGGCTTCTACCAGAATGAACTGGGGGTGCCTGCCGCCGCCCTGCTGGAGGCCGGTTATACCCTGACCCCGGTGACCCCGAGAGGGAACCGGCCCGTTGTCGACAAACACTCCGTCGATCCCCAGTACTTTGGTGGCAACCCGCAGGAGATGGTGCGCATCGGCGCCGTCGTGGAGGGGCTGCTTGGCGCCGGCAAGGTGCTCTCCCTGAGGGAGGTGCTGCAATCCGGTCCCGAGCGCTATGCCGGCCTCTTCATTCCCGGCGGCCACGCACCCCTCATCGATCTTGCCAAGGATCCCGAGGTGGGGACCCTGCTTCGCCACTTCCATGACAACCACAAACCCACGGCCGCCATCTGCCATGGCCCCATCGCGCTGCTGGCGGCGCAGGCGGATCCGGCCGGGTTCGAGCAGTCGGTCATTGCAGGCAAGGCAGACGGCGCCAGAGAGTGGATCTACGACGGTTACAGGATGACCATCTTCTCCGACAAGGAAGAGGCGGTGTTTGAAGGCTCCCTTGGGGGTGACAAGCTGCGCTACTACCCGGCGAAGGCCATGGCCCAGGCCGGCGGCAGCATGCAGTTCGTGGCACCCTGGCAGCCTGGCGTTGTGATCGATCGCGAGCTCATCACAGGCCAGAATCCCTTCTCCGACCACGCCCTGGCGAGCGCCTTCATCGCGGCGCTGGACAAACAGCAAGGGGCAGACTGACGCCAGGAGAGGCGCAAGTTCCCCCCTTGATCAGTGCAGGCAGCCCCCATGGGCTGCCTTTTTCATGCCCCTGCCTTGGCGAGAAACGCCTTCATGGCGGGGGTGACACTGTGTTTTCGGGTGATGAAGGCGATGGTGCCTGCGCTTGCATCGCTCAGGTGGTGGCAGGGCAGTTTGAAGAGCTGCTGGGCGGTGGCGGCGATGCCGGCGCTGACCACGGCGCAGCCCAGGCCGTGGCTCACCCCGTTGACCAGGTGGAACAGGGAGTCTGTCTCCAGCACCACCCGCAGGCTGATCTGCTGGCGGGCGGCGGCCTCGTCCAGGTAGCGGCGAAACTGCATGGTGGTGCTTGGCAGGATCAGGGGGAGATCTTGCAGGTCCGCCAGGGTCAGCGGCCCGGTCGGGGCGCAGTGGGCAGGCAGGGGGCCCAGCAGGGCCATGGGGTTGGGGTGGCGAAGCTGGACGTCGAGGGCCCTGCGCTGATGCTCGGTGAGCAACTCGTCAAAGCCGAGCCCGATGTCGATGCGATGCAGATCCAGCTGCTCCATCAGGGTGGCATGGGTCATCACGCAGAGGTGCAGGCCCACCTTGGGGTAGGCGTCGTTGAACCCCTTAAGCAGCGGCATGATGTCGATGCTCGACTGGGGCACGACGCCGATGCGTAGCGCCCCCGACAGCCCGCCCCGAAAGAGGCTGAGCTCTTGGCGCATGGCATCCTGCTCCTGCAGCATCCGCTCGGCGTGGTGCAGCACCACTTCCCCCGCCTGGGTCAGGGCCACGAACTGGCTGTTGCGCACCACCAGTTCGGTGCCAAGTGACTTCTCCAGGGCGGTGATGCTGGCTGACAGGGTCGGCTGGGTGATGAAGCAAGCCTTGGCCGCCTTGGCGAAGTGACGGTGCTGGGCCAGCTCGTAGAAATAGTGCAACTGCTTGATATTCATCGTGGTAATGGCAGCAGGCAAAGGCAATGAGCGACAAATTTAATCAATCGACATCCCGATAGCAATAGAAGTTATCTATTGGTGAATAGATTTGTTTCATTGGTTTTGGCGCGGCGGCTTATCTAAACTTGAGGCCCGAATACAGCTTATAAGCGTCTCGCATGATCCCTTTCAATTCACGGTTGCCCAGTCTGGATGAGCTGGTGGAGGAGGTGGCCGTGTCCGTCAACATCAACGGCATCAACCATGCCGTCATGATGGCCACCCCGGACGATCTCGACGATTTCGCCATCGGTTTTCTGTTTGGCGAGGGGATCATCGGGGGCAACCATGATGTACACGATATCCAGAGCACCCCGTCCCAGCACGGCATCGTGCTCGATGTCACCATCGCCAACCGCTGTCTGGCAATGCTTGGCCAGCGCAAGCGCCGCCTGGCCGGTGCCAGCGGCTGTGGCATCTGCGGCGTGGAGGCCATCGAACATGCGTTGCCCGTGCTCACCCCGCTGACCCCGGGCGCCCCCTTCGACACCGCCTCTTTGCAGGATCTGCGGGAGCGCATCGTCCCCTGGCAGAGCAAGGCCCGCCAGAGCGGCGCCCTTCATGCCGCCCTGGCGCTGGATGATCGCGGCGAGATCCTGGCCTGCCGGGAGGACATAGGGCGGCACAACGCCCTGGACAAGCTCATCGGCATGCAGCTGCGCCAGCCGGTGCAGGCTGCCACCCTGGTCATCACCAGTCGCTGCGGCAGCGAACTCATTCACAAGGCGGTGCAATTTGGCGCCGCTCACCTCATCAGTCTTGCTTCCCCCAGTCAGCTCGCGGTGCGACTGGCCCTGAAGTACAACCTGACCCTGATCCATGTGCCCCGATCCGATGCCCCGGTCTGCTATGCCAGCCCCCGCGCCCTGGATCACGTTGGAGACTCCCATGTCCAGTCATATTGAAAAACCGGCCAAGGCCGGCGGCTTTTCCTCCTTGCAGTCCACCTTCAAGCAGGTGCTGCGCAGCCAGAAGACCCGCCAGAACATCAAGAACCTGCTGCGGGTCAACCAGACCGACGGCTTTGACTGTCCCGGCTGCGCCTGGGGTGACAACAAGCAGGGGGCCTTCCAGTTTTGCGAGAACGGCGCCAAGGCGGTGGCCTGGGAATCCACCGGCAAGACGGTGGGGGCCGATTTCTTCGCCGAGCATTCGGTGCGCCGTCTCGCCACCCAGAGCGACTACTGGCTCGAATACCAGGGGCGACTGACCGAGCCCTTGCGCTACAACCCGGCCACCGATCACTACGAGCCGGTGAGCTGGGATCAGGCGTTTGCCCTCATCGCCGACAAACTCAAGAGTCTGGCCAGCCCCGACGAGGTGGAGTTCTACACCTCGGGACGCGCCAGCAACGAAGCCTCCTACCTCTATCAGCTGTTTGGCCGCCTCTATGGCACCAACAACTTCCCCGACTGCTCCAACATGTGCCACGAGGCGAGCGGGGTGGGGCTCATCCAGTCCGTCGGGGTGGGCAAGGGCACCGTGGTGCTCGATGATTTCGACGCCGCCAAAGCCATCTTCGTCTTTGGCCAGAACCCGGGCACCAACCACCCGCGCATGATGAACGCCCTGCGCAAGGCGGCGCGCCAGGGGTGCCAGATCGTCACCTTCAACAACCTCAAAGAGGTGGCCCTCGAGCGCTTCGCGAGCCCCCAGAGCCCGGCGGAGCTACTGACCCCGGCGGCCACCACCATCAGCCACCAGTACCTCACGCCAAAACTTGGCGGTGACATGGCGGCCATTCGCGGCATGGCGAAATACATTCTGGAAGAGGAGGGGGGGCGCATCGATCTCGCCTTTATCGAGCAGCACACCGCGCACTTTGACGACTACCTGGCCCAGGTGAAGGCCACGGAGTGGACGCAGATCGAGGCGCAATCCGGCCTCGGTCGGGAGGCGATCACACGGGCGGCGCAGATCTTCGCAAGCAGCGAGAGCGTGATCAGCTGCTGGGCCATGGGGATCACCCAGCACAAACATTCGGTCGACACCATTCGCGAAATCGTCAACCTGCACCTGATGTGCGGCCAGATTGGCAAGCCGGGGGCCGGACTCTGTCCGGTGCGCGGTCACAGCAACGTGCAGGGCAACCGCACCATGGGGATCAACGAGAAACCCAATGCCGCCTTCCTCGATCGCCTGGAGCGCTGTTTCCCGGTGGGCTTCAAGCGCACGCCGGGGCACAACGTCTACGAGGCCCTCAAAGCCCTTCATGGCGGCAAGAGCAAGGTGCTGATCTGCCTTGGGGGCAACCTGGCAGCCGCCGCGCCGGATACCGAGTTCACCTATGAAGCGATGCGAAGGAGCGAGCTCAACGTGCAGATCAGCACCAAGCTCAACCGCAGCCACCTCATGGTGTCAAAAGATGCCCTGATCCTGCCCTGCCTGGGCCGTACCGAGCTCGATCAGCAGCGCACCGGGGTGCAGAAGATCACCGTGGAGGACACGTTCAGCATGGTGCACGCCTCCACCGGGATGAACGAGCCGGTCTCGCCGCTCTGTCTCTCCGAGATAGACATCGTGGCCCGCATGGCCGAGGCAACGCTTGGCAGCGATCGGGTGGACTGGCTGGCGCTGCGGGATGACTACGGGCTGCTGAGGGATCTCATCGAGGAGACCATCGCGGGCTTTGGCGACTTCAACCGCCGCATCGAGGAGCCCTGCGGCTTCCATCTGGAGAACAGCGCCGCCCTGCTGCGCTGGAACACCGCGAGCGGGCGCGCCGAATTCAGGGCGAGCCGTTTGCCGGACTCCATCCTGCCCGAGTGCACCAGCCACTCGGAGCAGATGGTGGACCAGCCCGTGCTGCTGCTTCAGAGCCTGCGCTCCCACGATCAGTACAACACCACCATCTATGGCATGGATGACCGCTATCGTGGCATCAAGGGGCGACGCAATGTGGTCTTCATGAACGAGGAGGATGCCAGGAGGCTGGGGCTCGCCGAGGAGCAGCGGGTGGACATGAGTGCGGTGTGCAACGATGGGCGCGAGCGGGTGGTGCGGGGCTTTAGCGTCATCTTCTACGAGATCCCGAAAGGCAACATCGCCGCCTACTACCCGGAGACCAACCCCCTGGTGGCCATCGAGAGCATAGGGGAGGGCTCTTTCACCCCCACCTCCAAATCGGTGCCCGTACTGGTGACCCCGAGCGCCGCCTCGGTCGAGAGCCTGGCTGTCACGCTCTGATCTTCTGACATGGATACCGTCCGACCCCTGCCATGGCAGGGGTTTTTTTATGGCCGAACGGTGTCCGGCAAAGCCTGGGCCGATCAGCCCAGGGCCACCACCACGCAGTTTCGGCCCTGGCTCTTGGCATCATAGAGCGCCTTGTCCGCCTCCTTGAGCACGGCGGCTATGCTGGTGGCATCCGCTCCCCAGTGGGCGACGCCGAGGGAGATGGTGATGTGGCCTGCCACCTCCATGTCGTGGCTCGCCACCCGGGTACGCAGGCGCTCGGCGATCTTCTGCGCCTGTGCAAGGGAGACCCCGGGCAGCAGCAGCAGGAACTCTTCGCCGCCGCTTCGACACAAGGCGGCATCGGAACGCAGATCCTGCTGCATCAGGGTGGCGAGGGAGACGATGACGGCATCCCCCACGTCGTGACCGAAGCGGTCGTTGATGGCCTTGAAGTGATCGATGTCCAGGGCAATCACCGTCAGGGGCTGACGCTCGACCTCGTACTCGTCCAACATCTGCTGCATGGCCCGGCGGTTGAACAGGCCCGTCATGGGGTCGGTGTGGCTGTCGGTGTGCAGCTTGTTGATCTTGGTGTTGAGCAGCCCCAGCCCCTTGAGGATGGCCTGCTTCAACTGGGCTGCTTCGAAATACCAGGCGCGGATCCCCGAGATGCTGGTGGCGGCCCCTTGCTGATCCATGAGTCCGGCCCGGTTGGCCAGTTGTCGCAGGGGTCTGGCGATGATGGTGGCCGAGAGCCAGATGACGAAAAGAATGAAGAGGGTGACCGGGATCATCCCCTTGAGGATCTCCAGCATCTGTTCATCCAGGCCGGCCAGGGTGGCGCTGCGGGGGCGCTGGGCCACTATCCCCCAGCCTGCGTCCGCCACCGGGGCAAAGCCTGCCAGCATCTCGCTGCCCCGGGAGTTGAGCACGCTTTGCGCGCCATCCTGCCCCTTGAGTACCGCATCCACCACCCGGTTCTTGCCAATCTTCTGGCCGAGGCGCTCCGGGTTCGGGTGGTAGATGAGGGTGCGCTGGCGGTCCACCACATAAAGATAAGAACCATCCTGGTAGTAGTGCTGCCCCAGCAGGCTGGAGAGCACGCTGGCGGACTCCAGATAGATGGTGCCGGCTACATAGCCGAGGTAGCGCTTGTCTGCCGAGAAGATGGGGTGGGAGAGGCTGATGAGGTAGTTGCCAGTGAGGGAAACCAGGGGATCCGCGATGAGGGGCTGCTGGCTTGCCAGGGTCCGGCTCGCATTGGCCGAGGTGAGCTTGACCCCTTTCACATGCAATGCCTCGGGAGAGACGGCGACGATGACGGAGTCGGTGTTCACGATGGCCACCGAGTTGAAGGTGTTGGTCTGCTGGCGCAACTGGCCTGCCACCTCCTCGAGTCCATGGAGGTCGTTGCCCTGCAGCAAGGGGGCGAGCCGGGCCGCGCCATAGGCCAGCTGTCCCTGGGCCGAGCGCAGCATGGTCTCGGTGGAGGCGGCGAGCTTGGTGGCATAGACCCGGTTTGCCTCCAGGGTGCTGTCGATGAGCAGTTGTCTTTGTGCCTGATAGATGGCGTAAAAGCTGTTGCCAAAGGTAGCCAGCACGCCGATGACGGCCAGCGCAAGGATGAGGCGATGCAAATCAAACCTCAGCAGCCAGTGAGAGTGCATGAACGAAACGGATCCTTGTCGTGGCGTCGGGGCAGTGCGGCAATTTTAAGGGGGGTGACCGCCCAATGCCATCGTTAATGTGATTCTCGAATGGTTCCCTTTCATGGCGTGTCCCGGGCGGCAGCCCCGTCCCCTGTCGTCATGAGGCCGGTGAGGGCGGGATCCGCCAGCTCCGCCACCGTCTGCCAGAAGGGGGCGACGAGGGGATTGTCGTTGCCCGGCGGGCGAATGAGCCCGATGATCCAGCTCGCGTCGGCCTCCTCGAGGGGCAGGGTCAGCACATCGGGATGCTCAATGGTGGTGGAGGAGGGGACCAGGGTCCAGGCGATGCCGGCCGCCGCGGTGGCGATGCCGGCGGCGAAGTCGTTGACGTACTGGATGTCCTGGAAGCGCAGCCCGCTCTGGGCCAGATAGTGCACGAACTGATCGTGAAACGAGGGGGCCTTGTCCCGGCGCAGGATGGCGAGCGGCTTCTCCTGAAGATCGGCGAGCCCTGCCACCCCCTGATAGCCTGCGGGCAGCACGGCGACGAAATGGGCGCGCACCACGGGCAGCACCGGCCAGCCCTTGGGGGCGGGCAGGCGGCAGAAGCCGAGATCCAGCCGCCCCTCCGCCAGCGCCAGCAACTGGTGATGGGTGGAGAGATCGTTGAGCTCGATGGCGACCCCGGGGCGGCTGGCCCGAAAGCGGGCGATGGCGGCGGGCACCAGCAGCTTGGTGGCGACCCCGAAGCCGATGCGCAGAGTACCCGCGTGGCCCGCCAGCACGTCGCGGGCGCTGCGGGCGAGCTGTTCGCTCTGGGCCACCAGGGTGCAGGCGTCGGCGTAGAGGGCGCGCCCGAGCACCGTCAGCCGGGTGCTGCCGGCGTTGCGCTCGAACAGCTCGCCGCCAAGGTCCGCCTCCAGCCGGCGGATCTGCTTGCTCAGGGCCGACTGGGTGACGTGCTGGCGCGCCGCCGCCTGACCAAAGTGCAATACCTCCCCCAGGGTGACGAAGGCTTTCAGGTCTCTTAACTCCATGGTGTCTCGCTTGATTCCAGATAGGAATGATAGGTGGCCATATTTGTCATTGGACGGAATTCTAGAAGTGTTGGATGCTGGTGCCAACTCATTTCGGGCCCCTGTACGGGGTCGACGTATCACGGGATGGCCCCCGCCATCCGCGCAGAAGGAGCAACACCAGATGCATCATCACAAGTTCAACGACTTCCCGAACGGTTTCCTCTGGGGCGCCGCCTCCGCCGCCTATCAGGTGGAAGGGGCCTGGAACGAGGAGGGCAAGGGCCCCTCGGTATGGGACAGCTTTACCAAATTGCCGGGCAAGACCTTTGAAGGGAGCAACGGAGACGTGGCGGTGGATCACTACCACAGGGTGGAAGAGGACGTGGCGCTGATGGCCGAGATGGGGCTCAAGGCCTATCGCTTCTCGGTGAGCTGGCCGCGCATCTACCCGACGGGGCGTGGCGAGGTGAACGAGGCGGGGCTCGCCTTCTACGACAGGCTCATCGACGCCCTGCTGGCCCACGGCATCGAGCCGGTGCTGACCCTCTATCACTGGGATCTCCCCCAGGCCCTGCAGGATGAGTACGGCGGCTGGGAAGACAGGCGCATCATCGACGACTTCGAGCGCTATTGCGTGACTCTCTATCAGCGCTTCGCCGGCAAGGTGAAGTACTGGGTGTCGCTCAACGAGCAGAACTACAACCTGACCAACGCCTACCAGCTTGGCACCCATCCTCCCGCGGTGCAGGACAGGAAGCGTTTCTTCGCCGCCAACCACATCGCGTTTCTCGCCAATGCCCGGGTCATCAAGGCGTTTCGCCAGCACGTGCCAAACGGCCTGATCGGGCCGAGCTTTGCATACTCCCCCGCCTATCCGGCCTCCTGCGCCCCGAGCGACATGCTGGCGTTCGAGAATGCCGAGGAGTTCACCAACCTCTGGTGGCTGGATGCCTACTGCTTCGGCCGTTACCCCCAGGCGGCGCTCGCCTATCTGCGGGAGACCGGCGAGGCGCCGGAGATCCTGCCGGGCGATCTCGAGCTCTTGCGCGAAGGCACCCCCGACTACATCGGGGTCAACTACTACTACACCCTGACCTTCACCGACAACCCCCTCGGCGGCCAGACGATGCAGCGCATCAACACCACGGGCAAGAAGGGCACTACGCCCTCCAGCGGCATTCCCGGCCTCTACAAGACGGCCCCCAATCCGCACCTTGAGACCAGCAACTGGGACTGGGCCATCGATCCCACCGGGATGCGCATCGCCCTGCGTCGGCTCTCCTCCCGCTACGCCCTGCCGCTGATGATCACCGAGAACGGCCTGGGGGAGTTCGACAAGCTGGAAGCCGGGGACAGGGTGAACGACGACTACCGTATCGCCTATCTGCACAGCCACCTCAAGGCGTGCCAGGAGGCGATGCAGGACGGGGTCGAGCTGATTGGATATTGCGCCTGGTCCTTCACCGACATCCTGAGCTGGCTCAACGGCTACCAGAAGCGCTACGGCTTTGTCTACGTGGACAGGGACGAGCAGGGAGGGTCTCTTCGTCGCATCAAGAAAGAGAGCTTCCACTGGTACAGCCAGGTCATTGCAAGCGGTGGCAAGACCCTGTAACGGGCCCGGTGCGCCGCACCTCGTCTGCCCAATGCCGGAAGGCCCCCTCATCGGAGGGGGCCTTCCTTGTTTGTGCAGCAGGCAATCATGACCGCCTAGATAAACATGCCGCCCGAGGCTTCGATGCGCTGGGCTGTGATCCAGCGGCAGTCATCGGAGAGCAGGGCGGCGATGGCGCCACCGATGTCGTCGGGCTGACCCACCCGGCCAAGGGCGGTCTGGCTCGCGAGAAAGTCGTTGACCCCCTTGTTGTCGCGCACCACGCCGCCGCCAAAATCGGTCTCGATGGCGCCGGGGGCCAGCACGTTGACCGCGATGCCCCTGGGGCCCAGCTCCTTGGCCAGATACTGGGTGAGCACCTCGACGCCCCCCTTCATGGCGGCGTAGGCGGCATAACCCGGCATGGCGAAGCGGGTGAGGCCGGTGGAGAGGTTGAGGATGCGACCGCCGTCTGCCAGGAGGGGCAGGAGCGCCTGGGTCAGGAAGAAGGTCCCCTTGAGGTGGATGTTTAGCAGGGTGTCGAACTGCTGCTCCGTGGTCTGCTCGAAGCTGGCATGAATGCCGATCCCGGCGTTGTTGACCAGGAAGTTGAAATGGGTGCGCTGCCACTCCCGGGCGAGCAGTTGCGTCACCTCCTCTGCAAAGGCCGCGAAGGTGGCGCTCTCGCCCACGTCCAGAGCCAGGGCATGGGCCCGAACGCCGAGGGCGCGGGCCTGGGTCACCACCGCCTCCGCCTCTGCGGCCTGGCTGCGATAGGTGATGATGAGGTCGACGCCTTTGGCGGCGAGGGCCAGGGCCCCGTGCTTGCCAAGGCCGCGGCTGGCCCCGGTGATGAGGGCGATGGGTCTGGTCATGGTATGACTCCTGTCAGGGTGGCGGACACAGGCTCGATACGAGCCGACCGGATCACTGTATTGTTCCTTTTAAACTGGATAAATAGCGTGATAATAGAATCACTGTTCCGTTAATCGAGACAATCAGGCCATGGATCAACTGGATGCGATGAGAGCCTTCGTGCGGGTTGCCGAGCTGGAGAGTTTTACCCGCTGCGCCGAGCAGACGGGCATCCCCAAGGCGACCCTCTCTGCCGCCATCCGTCGGCTGGAGGAGCGCATGGGGACCCGGCTCCTGCTGCGTACCACGCGGCGGGTGCAGCTCACCACGGACGGCCAGCTCTGCTATGCCAGATGCCGGGAGCTTTTGGCGGACATGGAGGAGTTTGACGGCCTGTTTCGCCAGGGGGGGCAGATCTCGGGACAACTGCGGGTCGACATGCCAAGCCGGATGGCCCGTCACCTGGTGATCCCGGCCCTGCCGGACTTTCTGGCGCAGCATCCCGCCCTGCAACTGATGCTGAGCAGCACGGACAGGCGGGTGGATCTGGTGCGCGAGGGGTTTGACTGCGTGGTGCGGGTCGGGGCGCTTGAGCCCTCCAGCCTGGTGGCCAGGCCCCTTGGTCACTATCGCCAGATCAACTGTGCCAGCGCAGGCTACCTGGCTCGCCACGGGGTGCCCCGCACCCTTGGGGATCTGGCGGGCCACCGGCTGGTGCACTATGGTTCCGGGTTTGGTGCCGGGCAGGGGCGCAGCGAGCCCGGCTTTGAATACCTGGCGGAAGATGGCCACCGCGCCCTGCTGCCCATGGCGGGGGCCCTCATGGTCAATGACAGCGAGACCTACCTGGCGGCGGCGCTGGCGGGGCTTGGCATCATCCAGATGCCGCGGGTGGGGGTCGAATCCCTGCTCGCGGGGGGCGAGCTGGTGAGCATCCTGCCCCAGTGGCAGCCGCCGCCGCTCCCCATCCACGCCCTCTATGCCCATCGCCGCCAACTGGCCCCCAGGGTCCAGCTCTTCATCCACTGGCTGGCGGGGTTGCTCGCCGCCCATCTCGGGGGCGCCTCAGAGGCGGCTGCGCCTTGAGCGAAACTCCCTCGGCGAGAGGGCAAACTCCTCGCGAAAGAAGCGGGTAAAGCTGCTCTGGCGGGCAAAACCCAGGCGCTCCCCCACTGTCTGCAGGGGGAGGGCGGGATCCTGCAACAGGCGGCAGGCCTCCTCCCGGCGCACCCGCTCCAGCAGGCCCGAGAAGTGGCACCCTTCCTCCCGCAGATGGCGGTTGAGGGTCCAGCGGGTCAGTTTGAGGTGCTCGCACACCCCATCGAGCAGAGAGGAGGCCTCGGCGCTCTCTTGCCACAGCTGCTGGCGGATGAGTGTCATCACCCTGTCCCGGTAGCGGCTGCTTGGGCGAAGCTGGGCCATCTGCCGGTCGAGCTCCCCGAGCAGCAGGGGTTGCAGGGGCAGGTTGCACTGCCCGTGGGCGAGATCGAGCAAGGCGGCGGGAAAGCGCAGCTCGAAGTCCGCCCCCTGTTGCAACCGCCCTTCCAGCCAGCCTGCCAGCTCACGCCACAGCCTGGGGCGTACCGGGGTGGGCAGCACCAGCAGCCCCTGGCCCGGGTGGTAGAACTGGAGCAGGGCATAGAGGTGGCAGAGGTTGGCCAGGCTGCTCAGGGCGATGACGTCCGGGTGATCGGACTCCGAGTGGTAGCTGATCCTGGCCTGCCCCTCTTCTTCTTGCAGGCGGATCTCGTCGCTCTCGCCGATGAGGGGGCGGTAGGCGAGGAAGAAGTGCAGGGCCTGGCGAAGGGTGGCGGCGTTGCAGCACAGGCTCGCCAGCGACATGAAGTCGGCAAAGAGGCCAGGGAGGGCGGGGGGCGTCCAGTCGAGGGCCAGATCCACGTGGGGGGCTGCCCCGGCCAGCAGCCGGAAGTGGCGCCCGGTGTCGAGCCGCCCCTGGGGGATCAGCAGCTCTTCGTGAGCGATGCCGCAGGGGTGCAGGAGGGCAGCAGGATCCCGCCCGCGGGCCTGCCAGTGGTTGAGGCAGTGCAGGGCAATCCGGTTGGAGACGGTCTTCACGGCAAAAATCCTTGTCAGCGGTGGCCCACCATCATCGGCCAACGGCGGCGGATTGCCGTGAGCCAGCGCCGCTTTCATGTTTCAGATTTGTAACCAAGGGTAACCCTGCAACCCTTTTCACACTTTTCAATCCTGCTCCCAACCGGCAACTTCCTGCACCCGACGGGCAAGTGAGAGGGGCCGCTTTTGCATAGAGTGGCGACTCCTACACACACAAGGAAGATAACAACAATGAAACACCACTCGCTCTCCCGAACCCGTGTCGCCCTCGCCATCGGGGCCCTGCTGCTGGCAGGGTGCAACGACAACGATTCCACCCCCAAGCCCGAGCAGCCCGTTCTGGGCCACCGCACCGTCACCCTCATCGAGCAGGACGGCCTGCAATTCAAGGATCTCGATGGCAGCGGCACCCTGACCCCCTACGAGGACTGGCGCCTCGGCGCCGCCGAGCGGGCCCGGGATCTGGTGGGCAGGCTCACCCTGGCCCAGAAGGCAGGGCTGATGATGCACGGCACCCTGGTGCTGGACGGGGCGGGGCGGGTGAACCTCGCGGCCATGGACAAGATGCTGCGCGAGGACGGGGTCAACACCTTCATCACCCGCATGGCCGGTGATCCGGCGGCCATCGCCGCAGACAACAACACCCTGCAGGCCCTGCTGGAAGGGGTGGGATTCGGCATCCCCATGACGGTGAGCACGGATCCCCGCAACCACTTCACCCATGATCCGAACGCCACCAGCATCGGTGCCGGGGCCTTCTCCCAGTGGCCCGAGACCCTGGGGCTGGCCGCCATCGGCGATGCTGCCCTGGTGCAGCGCTTTGGCGACATCGCCCGTCAGGAGTACCGTGCCGTCGGCATCCACGAGGCCCTCTCGCCCCAGGCGGATCTCGCGACCGAGCCGCGCTGGGGCCGCATCAACGGCACCTTCGGGGAAGACAACCTGCTCGCCAAGTCCCTGGTCAAGGCCTACATCGAGGGCTTCCAGCAGGGGAGCGAGGGGATAGGCAAGGAGAGCGTGGTCACCGTGGTCAAGCACTTCGCCGGGGCCGGTCCCCAGAAGGACGGGCTGGATGCCCACAACCCCTGGGGCAAGGAGCAGGTCTACCCCGGCGGCCAGTTTGCTTACCACCTGGTGCCCTTCGAGGGTGCCTTCGAGGCCAGGGTGGCCGCCGTGATGCCCTATTACGCCATGCCCCTGGGCCTGACCCAGGATGGGCAGCCCGTCGAGGAGGTGGGGTTTGGTTTCAACCGCCAGATCATCACGGATCTGTTGCGGGGCCACTTCAAGTTTGACGGCGTGGTGCTGAGCGACTGGGGCATCGTCAATGACTGTGACAGCCGCTGCGAGCAGGGGCTGACCCAGGATGAAGTCAATGCCGGGGTGAGCCCCTGGACCGTGCCCTTTGGCATGTCCTGGGGCGTGGAGAAGCTCACCAAGGCCGAGCGTTATGCCAAGGCCATCGACGCCGGGGTGGATCAGTTCGGTGGCGTGGAAGATCCGGCTCCCCTGCTGGCGGCGGTGCAGAGCGGTCTGGTGACCGAGGCGGCCATCACCACTTCGGCCGAGCGGATCCTGGCCCAGAAGTTTGCCCTCGGGCTCTTCGAGAATCCCTATGTGGATGCCGAGGCCGCGGTGGCCCTGGTGGGCAAGGCCGAGTTCCAGCAGGAGGCCCAGGCCGCCCAGGCGGCGTCTCACGTGCTGCTGAAGAACGAGGGGGCCCTGCTGCCGCTGAAGGCGGACGGCAAGCGGGTCTATCTGCACAATGTCAACGCCGAGGTGGCCAGGGCCAACGGCTATACGGTGGTGACGAACCTGGCCGACGCGGAGCTTGCCATCGTGCGGGTCAACGCCCCGGGCGAGCAGGACCCCCGCTTCCCGTTTGGCAGCATCCACTTCGGCCAGCTCGGCTTTGCCAGCAATGCTCAGGTGGTGCAGGAGACGGCCCACGAAGGGGTCTACCGCGGCGCGGATGACTATGCCGCCATCCAGGCCATCGAGCAGGCCGGGGTGCCCCTGGTGCTCTCCGTCTATCTGGACAGGCCCGCCATCCTGACCGAGGTGGCCCCGGCGGCCCGGGTGCTGCTCGCCAACTTCGGCGCCCTGGATCAGGCCCTGTTCGATGTCATGAGCGGCACCCAGAAGGCACGTGGCAAGCTCCCCTTCGAGCTGCCCTCGAGCTGGCAGGCGGTGCTGGCCCAGTCCCCGGACGTGGCCAAGGACTCACAAAGCCCGCTCTATCCCTACGGGGCCGGTCTGGCCTATTGACGGACAGGGATGTTCTGTCTCTCATCAAGGCGCCTTCGGGCGCCTTTTCCATTGCCCCCATCGACAATCCCGGTTTGGCGCAAGGGGTTGGCTTGGGCATAATGGCGCCCCGGCAACGGGTGCGGTGGCCAGTGTGGCAGGCACCCGGTCACAGTGCACAGGAGATGAGATGAAATTTATCGGAGCCCACGTCAGTGCGGCGGGCGGGGTGGAAAACACCATCGCCCGGGCCAAAGCCATCGGGGCCAACGCCTTCGCCCTGTTTACCAAGAATCAGCGCCAGTGGCAGGCGGCGCCCCTCTCCGAGGCCAGTATTCGCGCCTTCAAGGCCGCCTGCGAGAAGGAGGGCTTTCGTCCCGAGCAGATCCTGCCCCACGACAGCTACCTCATCAACCTGGGTCATCCCGACCCCGACGCCCTCGCCAAGTCCCGGGATGCGTTTCTGGACGAGATGAAGCGCTGCGAGCAACTGGGGCTGTGCTACCTGAACTTCCACCCGGGCAGCCATCTCAAGCAGATCCCCGAGGCGGTGAGCCTCAAGCTCGTGAGCGAGTCCATCAACTGGGCGCTGGAGCGCAGCGAAGGGGTGACGGCGGTGATCGAGAATACCGCCGGCCAGGGCACCAACCTCGGCTGGTCGTTCGAGCACCTGGCCACCCTCATCGACGGGGTAGAGGACAAGAGTCGGGTCGGCGTCTGCTTTGACACCTGCCACGCCTTCGCCGCCGGTTACGATCTGCGTACCCCCGAGGGGTGCGAGGCGGTGTTTGCCGACTTCGACCGCATCGTGGGGTTCGAGTACCTCAAGGGGATGCATATCAACGGCGCCAAGTGTACCTTCGGTAGTCGGGTCGACCGTCACCACAGCCTGCGGGAGGGCAACCTCGGCGAGGCGGTGTTCCACCACATCATGAACGACGACCGTTTCGACGGCATCCCGCTTATCCTCGAGACCATCGACGAGTCCATCTGGGGCGAGGAGTTAAGCTGGCTGCGCAGCCTGGCCGGGAGCCCGCGCCCGGCGTGATGCCGGGGTCCACCATTGGGTAGCAAGGAGAGACGATGCACGACGAGACAAGGGCGCCCCTGCGCTTTGGCATTGCCGGGGCGGGGGCCATCGCCCGGCGTTTTTGCCGCGATGTGAACGGGCACGCCAGGGGAGCCGAGGTGGTGGCCATCGCCGCCCGGGACCAGGGACGGGCGGACGAGTTCGCCCGGGATCTGGGGCTGCCCCACGCCTATGGCAGCTATGAGGCCCTGGCCGCCAGCCCCGAGGTGGAGGCCGTCTATGTGGCGGTCATCCACCCGGAGCACGCGGGCCTGGTGAGGCAGATGCTGCTGGCGGGCAAGCACGTACTGGTGGAAAAACCGGCGGTGACCCGGGTGGCGGATTGGGACGCCCTGGTGGCGCTCGCCCACGCACGGGGCCTGCTGCTGCTCGAGGCCATGAAGGTGATGTGCTTCCCCGCCATGCGCGCCCTGTTGCAGCGCCTGCCCCTGCTGCCGCCGCCGCGCGAGCTGCGGGCGGCGTTCGGTTCGACCCAGCCCAGGGTGGGCAAGCTGTTCGATCCTGCCCTCGACGGCGGCGCCGCCTGGGACGTGGGGGTCTATCCCCTCTGGCTCCATGCCGCCCTCTGCCATCGGCTGGGGCTGGGCTGCCCCGCCCCCGAGGTGACGCTGACGCGGGCTCCGGGGGAGGTGGATCTCACCGCCAGCTTCACGTTCGATGAGCCGTTTCGGGCCGAGCTCGGGGCCTCCATCATCGAGGATCTCGAGCGGGAAGCGTCCTTGTCCGGGGAGGGGTGGCGCCTGGTCATCGAGGGCAAGTGGTGGAATCCCCAGCACATTCGCTGGCAAGGGGGGCCTGCCCCCGTCATCTGGCCGGCGGACATCTATCTGCCGGTGGAGGGGGGCGGCATGCAGCACGAGGCGGATCACTTCGCCGATTGCCTGCGCCACCGGCTGCTGGACTCCCCCTGGGTGCCCCAGGCCGTGACCCGGCAGGTGCTCGGCTGGATTGAAGGGGGACTCGCCGGCTGAGGCCGGGGAAGGGCTGAGGGTCGAGGGGAGCATCGGCTGAACGACAAGGGCGCCAATGGCGCCCTTGTCGTATCCGAAGGGGTTCTCACGCCAGGGTCTGGGCGCGGCAGAAGGCCAGGAAGCGGCGCAGGGCGACGGAGTGGAACTTCTGCTTGTGCCAGACGAGGGAGAGCTGGCGGGGGAAGCGGCGACTCGGGGTGAGGGCCACCAGGCGCCCCTGTGCCAGCCGGTCCGCCACCGCGAGGCGGGAGATGAAGGAGATGCCGAGCCCCTTCTCCACCGCCAGCATCACCGCCTCCAGGGTATTGAGCTCTATCCCCGCCTGCCAGCGGGGCAGGTGGGGCTGGAGCTGCTGCTCGAACTGCTCGCGGCTGCCGGATTGCGCCTCGCGCAGCACCCAGGTTTCCCCGGCAAGCCGGCGCAGGGGCAGCTCGAGCTGATCCGCCAGGGGGTGACCGGGGGCGGCGATGATGAGCATCTCGTCCTCCAGCCAGGGTTCGCTCACCAGGTCCGGGTGGTGGTTCTCCCCCTCGATGAGGGCGAGATCCAGCTCGAAGTGGGCGAGGGCATGGCACAGGAGGTGGGTGTTGGCGATGGTGACCCTGGGGGCGGCTCCCAGCTCCTGGGCCCCCTCCGCCAGCAGGGCGGGCAGCAGGTAGTTGCCGATGGTCTGGCTGGCCCCGAGGTGCAGCTGGCCGCTCGGCTCGGCATCGGGGCTGAAGAGCTGCTCTATCTCCTGCATCCGGGTCAGCAGCTCCTCGGCGGCCGGTTGCAGCAGGCGCCCCTCGCTGTTGAGCTGAAGCCTCGGGTGCACCCGGTCGAACAGGGGCGTGGCGAGCTGGCGCTCCAGCTCCTGCAGCGACTGGGAGACGGCCCCCTTGCTCAGGCAAAGTTCATTGGCGGCGCCCCCCAGGTTGCCGTGGCGGGCGATGGTGGCAAACACCTTGAGTTGTTGCAGGGTGAGCTTCATATCGTTTGATTTTCCTAAACGCTAAGTTCAATTCATTTAGATATCGTAAACGATAGACCCCCTTTATCCTATGCCCATCGTCATCATCAAGAGGGTATTCGCCATGATCGCAAGAACCCGCCGCTCCCTGGCCGCCGCCCCGACCCCCATGGCCGGTCTGGCTCTGGGGATCGCCAGCCTCGGCTGGTGCTGGGAAAATGCCGGTCAGTTCGATGGCCGTCTGCAACTGCTGGGGGCCGCCATCGCCGCCGTGCTGCTCCTCGTCCTGACCTTCAAGTTTCTGATCCACCCGCGCCTGCTGTGGCAGGATCTCGCCCATCCCGTGGTGGGCAGCGTGGTGCCCACCTACGCCATGGGGACCATGGTGGTCTCCAAGGCGGTCGGCCTGCTCGCCCCGACCCTGGGGCAGGGGCTCTGGCTGTTTGCGGTCATCATCCACCTCGTCTTCCTCGCCACTTTCGTCTGGCACAGGGCCAGAGCGTTCGAAATCCATCACATGGTGCCGAGCTGGTTTGTGCCGCCGGTGGGGATCATCGTGGCTGACGTGGCCTACCCGGGCGGTCCCTTCGCATCCCTGGCCACCGGCCTGCTCTGGTTCGGCATGGCCTGCTACGGCCTGATGCTGCCGCTGATGCTCTATCGCCTCATCTTCAGCCACGAGGTGCCGGATGCCGCCAAGCCCACTATCGCCATCCTGGCCGCCCCGGCGAGCCTGTCGCTGGCCGGCTACCTCACCGTGAGCCAGGATCCCTCCCTGCTGCTGGTGGCGGTGCTGCTCGGGATCGCCGTGCTGATGACCGGCATCATCTACCTGGCCTTCATCAAGCTGCTGCGCCTGCCGTTCTCGCCGGGTTACGCCGCTTTCACCTTCCCCCTGGTGATCGGGGCCACCGCCCTGTTCAAGGTGAGTCACCTGCTGTCGCAGTGGCCGGAGGCGGCCCGCTATGCCGAGCAGCTCCATCAGCTGGCCTATCTGGAGCTGGGGGTGGCCACCCTGGTGGTGGGTTACGTGGCCCTGCGTTACCTGATGTTCTTCCTGCCGGCGGTGCAGGATGACCTGCCGGGGCAGCCCGCACGCCGCTAGGCACAAGGTTTTCATCCCCCCTCGTCATCGACCCCGCCCGTGCGGGGTCTGCCGTTCGTGATGCAGTGACACAGAGGGGAATCAAATGAAGCAGATTAATTTTGTCAATCCGTGAAGTGGCTTAAATAGTTGCCCATACAGGCGACATTCAGTTGGCGTTAACTGGTAATACCTGTCACGATGCGCGCCACTTTATCTTCCCATTGTTTTGTCGTGCCCCATGTCCTCATCTGATCCCGTGTTTGACGCCCGATTCCAGCCTCGTCTGCTGCACCCCCGTTACTGGTTGAGCTGGCTCGCCCTCGGCGCCATCGGTGTGCTCGCCTTCGTGCCCCCGCGCTGGCGGGATCGCCTGGCCGATGCTCTGACGCCCCTGGTATGCGCCATCTCGAAGAAGCAGATCTACATCGCCAGGACCAACCTCGCCATCTGCTTCAAGGAGAAGAGCGAGGCCGAGCGGGAGGCCATCCTGATGACCTCCATCCGGGTCGGCCTCAAGAGCCTGCTGGGCTTTGGCGAGTTCACCTGGCGCAGCCCCGCCCACGTGATGGGGCGGATCCAGGTCAGCGGCTGGGAACATATCGAGGCGGAGCAGGCCGCTGGCCGACCGGTGATCCTGGTGGTGCCCCACAGCTGGCCCATCGACGCGGCGGGCTACTACTTTGCCCAGCGGGGCCTGCCCATGTGCACCATGATGAAGAGCGCCCGCAACCCGGTGTTCGACTGGCACATCAACGGCGCGCGGGCCCGGCACGGCTGCCGCGTCTATGAGCGCAGCGCCGGCATCAAGCCGGTGATCAAGGCGGTGAAATCCGGTCTGAGCTTCTTCTATCTGCCGGATCAGGATCACGGCCGGGAGGCAAGCCTGTTCGCCCCCTTCTTCAACCACCCCAAGGCGACGTTGCCGGCCCTGCCACGGCTGGTGAAGCTGACCGGCGCCCGGGCCCTGCCGGTGCTGGCCTGCTATGACGAGCAGGCGCACGGCTACCGGTTGGAGGTCGAGGCTCCCTACGCCGACTACCCGAGCGGGGATCTGATGGCGGATACCTGCCGCATGAACGACAGCGTGGAGCGCCAGCTCTGCCGCCACCCGGGCCAGTACATGTGGTTCCTCAAGATCTTCGACACCCGTGAGGATCAGGTGGGGCCGGATGGCCTCTACGAAGAGGGGATCCGGCGCATCCGCCGGGGCCTTGCTCCTCACCCCTGAGCCTTGCGCTCACCCGGTGCAAAAATGTGGCCCCAAGCGGGCCACTTTTTATTTCTAACTTGTCTGATCAGTGACTTGGCGCGGGGGCGCTGTGCAGGGCAGGGTAGAAAAAGTTGTCAGGATCACTAAAATGACGCTCTGTTTTGATGATTCGATGGCGACCATGTCCGCACAAGATCCGGTGTTTGACACCTCTTTTCATCCGCGCCTGCTGCACCCCCGTCTGTGGGGCAGCTGGCTGGCCGTCGCTCTGCTCTCCCTGCTGGCCTGGGTGCCGGCAAGGGCACGGGACAAGCTGGCCGACTACCTGGCCCCCCTGCTGCTGCGCGTCTCCAGGAAGCAGGCCTACATCGCCGACACCAACCTCAAGATCTGCTTCCCCCATCTCGACGAGGCGGGCCGTCAGGCCCTGCTGCTGAAATCCATCCGGGTGGGGCTCAAGACCTTCCTGGGCTTTGGCGAGCTGACCTGGCGCAGCCCCGACTTCCTCAAGGGGCGCGTCAAGGTGAGCGGCTGGGAGCACGTGGAGGCGGAGCGGGCAGCCGGTCGCCCCATGATCTTCGTGGTGCCCCACACCTGGGCGGTGGACATGATTGGCCGCTACTTCCCCCTCCAGGGGATCAAGATGTGCACCATGATGAAAAGCCCCAAGGATGCGGTGTTCGACTGGTACATCAACCGCGAGCGCAGCAAGGGTGGGCGTATCTACGAGCGCAGCGTCGGCATCAAGCCCGCCATCAAGGCCCTGCGCAGCGGCGACAGCTTTTTCTATCTGCCGGATCAGGATCACGGCCGGGAGGCGAGCCTCTTCGTGCCCTTCTTCAACCACCCCAAGGCGACCCTGCCGGCCCTGCCCAAGCTGGTGAAGCTGACCGGTGCCCGCGCCGTGCCCATTCTGGCCTGCTACGACGAGGACGAGGGGTGCTACCGGCTGGAGATCGAGGCGCCGTTCGATCCTTATCCCACCGCGGATCTGGTGGCGGACGTCAACCAGATGAACCGCATGGTGGAGCAGCAGCTTGGCCGCTTCCCCGAGCAGTACATGTGGTTTCTCAAGATCTTCGAAACCCAGGAGCACGATCAGGGCGAGGACGGTCTCTACGAGGCGGGGATCCGCCGCATCCGCCAGGGGCTGCCACCGGAACCTTGATCGACACGGCCCCCTTGCGGGCCGTTTCTGACAGGGGTGGCAGGCCACCAGCAAACAGGTGCAAACAAGGTGCAAATAGGGTAAAAGGGCGGTCATGAAAATTCCAAATCGAATCCAACCTCTGGTTGATGACGGCCTGGTGGACGATGTCATCAGCCGGCTGATGAGCGGCAAAGAGGCCGACGTCTATGTGGTGCGCTGCGGCGACGAGATCCGCTGCGCCAAGGTCTACAAAGAGGCGTCAAAGCGCAGCTTCAAGCAGGCCGTGGTCTATCAGGAAGGGCGGCGGGTACGCAGCAGCCGCGATGCCCGCGCCATGGAGAAGGGCTCCAAGTACGGTCGCAAGCAGCACGAAGAGGTGTGGCAGAACACCGAGGTGGATGCCCTGTTCAAGCTGGCGGCGGCCGGGGTGCGGGTGCCCAGGCCCTATGTCTGCCTCGATGGCGTGCTGCTGATGGAGCTCATCACCGACGCCGACGGCAACGTCGCTCCCCGTCTCAACGACGTGGCCCTGACCCGTGAGCAGGCTCTGGTGGATCATGGCAAGGTGATCCGCTACGTGGTGCGCATGCTCTGCGCCGGGCTCATTCACGGGGATCTCTCGGAGTTCAACGTGCTGGTGGACGAAGAGGGGCCCGTCATCATCGACCTGCCCCAGGTGGTGGATGCCGCCGCCAACAACCAGGCCAGGGCCATGCTGGAGCGGGATGTCGACAACATGCGCAACTACTACGGCATGTATGCCCCCGAGCTGCTCAAGACCCGGTATGCCCGGGAGATGTGGTCCTTGTTCGAGGATGGCAAGCTGGGCCCCGAGACCGAGCTCACCGGCCTGTTCGAAGAGAGCCGGGAGGCCATCGATCTGGATGGCGTGCTGCACGAGATAGAGAGTGCCCAGGAGGAGGCCATGGCCCGCCGGGCCAGGTTGCAGGCGGAGCAGGAAGAGGAGTCCTGACGGGCCTTCATTCCAATCAAAAAGAGCGCCATGGGCGCTCTTTTGTTTTGGACCCTGGCTCAGAGCCCGGTCAGGGGTGGCGCCTTGAGACGGGGCCCCTGGTAACCCGTCACCTCGCCAAAGCGCGGATGACCGCTCTCCCAGTCGGCGGCGGCGGTGCGAATGGCCTCCTTGTCGACGCTCACGAAGTTCCACCAGATCTGCAGCGGTTTGGGCAGGGGCTCGCCGCCGATGAGCAGCAGCCGGGCGCCCGGGCGCAGGGTCAGCGCCACCTCCCGGTTGCCGGGGGGCAGGTAGAGCAGCTGCTCCGGGGCCAGGGCCTCCCCTGCGACGATGGTCTCCCCCGCGAGGGGAAAGAGGCCGTGCTCGAAGGCGGGATCCAGGGGAAGGGTGATCTCGCCTCCCTCGGGGGCGTGCAGATCCAGCCCCAGAATGGGGGAGAAGTGCAGGGTGGGGGCGCGCCGGCTGCCGTGCTCGCCGATGAGCAGAGTGAGGGTGATCTCCCCTTGCTGCCAGCGGGGGAGCGTCGGGTAGTGATCGAAGCGGGGCGGGGTATGCTGATCCGCCTCTGGCAGGGCTATCCAGAGCTGGGCGGCGTGCAGATCGGGCTGGTTCGGGACCGACTCCTCCGTGTGGGCGATGCCCCGTCCTGCGGTCATCAGGTTCACCTGGCCCGGACGGATCACCTGCTTGCTGCCCAGGCTGTCCCGGTGGAGGATCTCCCCCTCCAGCATCCAGGTGAAGGTCTGCAGGGCGATGTGGGGGTGGGGCCCCACATCCATGCCGGGGGCGCCGGGGGCAAAGCGGGTCGGGCCGATATGATCGAGAAAACACCAGGGCCCGATGGTGCGCCGCTCCTTGACCGGGATGGCGCGAGCCACCGGGATGCCGCCCACATCGGTGAGGCGGGAGGCAATGCGTTGCCACTGTTGTGTCATGGGGTGCTCCTTGTCGAGGAAAAGGTTGGCGCGCGCAGGCCGCAGCGTCTGCCGGAAGTTGGACATGCCGTCTCGCCCGGTGCCTGTGAGTGATGCCGAGGTTACTATGCCCCAATCCGGCGCCGGATGGCAAAGACGGGGCACAGCGCCTGCCCTGAGGGCCCAGCCCGGCAATTGCAGCCGGGTACTGTATGAACGTACAATAGTCCCATCCCACTCTTGAGCCCGACCACCTGCATGACCGACATCCAGCCCCTCCCTCCCGTGACCCCGCCGCTCGACGGCTTCATCCTGACCCGCCATGGTCGGGATGTGCAGGGGCGTACCGAGATCGTGATGTGGCTCTGGAGCGCACAGGGACCGGTACGGGTGGTGGTGCCGGGGCAGGAGCCGGTCTTCTTCCTCCCGGAACGCCACCTGGAGGAGGCGGCAGAGCTTTTCAAGGGGGCCGGGGTGAGGGGGCGTTTTCGCCGCCTCCCCATGCACACCTTCGAGGGGAGCCGGGTGGTGGGCTGCTACTTTGCCACCCTGAGCGCCTTCCACCGCGCCATCGAGCTGCTGCTCATCCGCGGATTGGAGCACTTCGAGGCGGATGTCCGCCTGCCCGAGCGCTTTCTCATGGAGCGCTTCATCACCGCCGGGATGCGCTTTGACGGCAAGGCGAGGCGAAAGGGGGGCAGGCAGGGTTACTGGGAGGTAAACGAGGCGCGCTGTGCGCCGCAGGCGGTGACGCCGACCCTCTCCTGGGTCTCCCTGGACGTGGAGTGCGCCATGGATGGCACTCTCTTCTCGGTGGGGCTTCATAGCGAAGAGGACGCGCGGGTCATCATGATTGGTGCCCCGGAGCCGGACTCGCAGGACTGGGAGACCCCCGTCGAGTGGGTGGCGGACGAGCCAGCCCTGCTCGGTGCCCTGGAGGGCTGGTTCAGCCTGCACGATCCCGATCTCGTCATCGGCTGGAACGTGGTGAATTTCGACTTTCGCCTGCTGCTGCGCCGCGCCGAACTCCACAAGCGGCGGCTGCGGCTCGGGCGCGGGCGGGAGCTCTGCTTCTGGCGCTCGTCCCGAAACGACCCCCAGAGCGGCAACGTCATCATCCCGGGGCGCATGGTGCTGGACGGCATCGATACCCTCAAGAGCGCCACCTGGCAGTTCCCGAGCTACAGCCTGGATGCGGTGGCGAGCGAGCTGCTCGGGCGGGGCAAGGACATCGAGGACGTGGCCAACCGGGGGGAGAAGATCACCGAGCTGTTCCACTCCGACAAGGAGGCGCTGGCCCGCTACAACCTGGAAGATTGCAGGCTGGTGTGGGAGATCTTCGATTTCTGCCACCTCATCCCCTTCGCCATCGAGCGCGCCTCCCTCACCGGTCTTGAGCTCGACCGGGTGGGCGGGTCGGTGGCGGCGTTCACCAACCTCTATCTGCCACGGCTGCACCGCGGTGGCTATGTGGCGCCCAACCTGCCGGCAGACGGCGGGCTCGCAAGCCCCGGCGGCTATGTGATGGACTCCAAGCCGGGGCTCTATCGCCACGTGCTGGTGCTCGACTTCAAGAGCCTCTATCCCAGCATCATCCGCACCTTCTGCATCGACCCCATGGGGCTGGTGGAGGGGCTCAAACACCCGGATAACGCCATTCCAGGCTTTCGCGGCGCCCTGTTCTCCCGAACCCGCCACTTCCTGCCGGATCTCATCGCCACCCTCTGGGCGGCGCGGGATCGGGCCAAGGCCGCCAGTAACAAGGCCCTCTCCCAGGCCATCAAGATCATCATGAACTCCTTCTACGGGGTGCTGGGGTCGGGGGGCTGCCGCTTCTATGACCCGAGGCTCGCCTCCTCCATCACCTTGCGGGGCCACGGCATCATGCAGCAGACCCGGGAGTGGATAGAGGCAGAAGGGTTCGAGGTGATCTATGGGGACACCGACTCCACCTTCGTGCACCTGGGGAGCGATATCCGTCTCGAACAGGCGGACGAGATTGGCCAGCGACTGGCGAAGATGATCAACGACAACTGGGCCGCGCTGATAAGGCGGGAGTTCGACCTGCCGAGCCATCTGGAGATCCAGTACGAGACCCACTACCGCCGTTTCCTGATGCCCACCATTCGCGGGCTGGAGAAGGGGAGCAAGAAACGCTATGCGGGACTGGTGGGCGAAGGGGAAGGGGAGCACCTGGTGTTCAAGGGGCTGGAGACGGTGCGCACCGACTGGACACCCCTTGCCAAGGCATTCCAGACCCGGCTCTACGAAATGGTGTTCCACGACCAGGATCCCAGCAGTTATGTGCGCACCATGGTGGACGAGACCCGGGCCGGCCGTCACGACGATCTGCTCATCTACCGCAAGCGGCTGCGCCAGAAACTCGAGGAGTATCAGAAGAACGTGCCGCCCCATGTGCGGGCGGCGCGCCTGGCGGATGAGGAGAATCTGCGCCGCGGCCTGCCCCAGCGTTATCAGCACAGGGGCACCATCGCCTACCTGATGACCCTGAACGGCCCCGAGCCTTTGGAGTACCGGCGCAGCGCCGTCGACTACGAGCACTACATCGACAAGCAGCTCAGGCCCATCGCCGACGCCATCCTTCCCTTTGTGGGGGAGTCGTTCGAGCGGATCTGCGGCCAGCAGCTCGATCTCTTCTGACGAAGCGAGGTAAACGCGGCGGCCATGGCACGACAATGGCGGCCCGTGGGCCAGAGGGGACAGGAGGCAGATGACGGGGGAGAGCGGATGTCAGAGCCGACCAATGCAAAAAGCCCGCTATCAAGCGGGCTTTTCAAATCTGGTGCGTCCTAGTGGATTCGAACCACCGACCCCCACCATGTCAAGGTGATGCTCTAACCAGCTGAGCTAAGGACGCAGGGTGCGCAAGGCGACTTTGTGTGTCATTGCAGGGGAGTGGTGGGTTTAATTGGATTCGAACCAACGACCCCTACCATGTCAAGGTAGTGCTCTAACCAACTGAGCTATAAACCCACATCTGTGTTCAACCGGATTCGAACCAACGACATTGCCTACGCCATGTCAAAGTACTGTTCTAACCGACTGAGCTTTAGACCCACATCAAATTCATATCTGCAATTTATTCAAACTGTTATGGTGCGTCCTAGTGGATTCGAACCACCGACCCCCACCATGTCAAGGTGGTGCTCTAACCAGCTGAGCTAAGGACGCATAACAGGGTTTCGTGATGGTGAGTCCTAGTGGATTCGAACCACCGACCCCCACCATGTCAAGGTGGTGCTCTAACCAGCTGAGCTAAGGACGCATCACGAAAAGTGGTGGGTTTAATTGGATTCGAACCAACGACCCCTACCATGTCAAGGTAGTGCTCTAACCAACTGAGCTATAAACCCACTTCATAAACCGGGTTGAAAACCCGTTTTATCCCGCCAGCACTGCTGGCGTGGTCGGCATACTACCCATGGCCCCCAAGGCTGTCAACAAGGGACATGCACAAAGGAGACTGTTTGCCCAGTTCTTGTGCAGCCTGTTGATTTTACAGGCGAGCCGCCCCAAAAGTGCGGCTCCCCGTGCCCCTGGCCGCGCCCTATTGCGCCCGGGAGAGGGCGGTGCAGGCTGCGGGGCTGGCGAAGCGGCCGTAGATGACGCGCAGCCGTGCGCCCAGCATCAGGGCGGCGGAGGTGAGACCGACGATGAAGCCTATCCAGAAGCCCTGCGGGCCCATGCGCGGTACCACCCAGTCGGTCAGCCCCAGGATCATGCCGGTGGGCAGACCCAGCCCCCAATAGGCGACGATGGTGACGTAGAAGATGGCCTGGGTATCCTTGTAACCGCGCAGGGCCGCCGCGGCCACCACCTGTACAGAATCGGAGATCTGGTAGATGGCGGCGAAGAAGAGCAGGGTGGCGGCGAGGCCGATCACCTGCAGGTCGTCGGTGTAGATCCCCGCGATGGGGTCGCGCAGCAGCACGGTGAGGGCGGCGGTTGCGGCGGCGACTCCCATGCCCAGCATCAGGCCGGTGCGGGCGGCGACCCTGGCCTGATCCGGTTGACCTTCCCCTATGTTGTGACCGACCCGGATGGTCACGCCGACACCAATGGACAGGGGCAGCATGAAGACCAGGCTGGAGAAGTTGAGCGCAATCTGGTGACTCGCCACCGTCTCCGCGCCGAAGGGTGCCAGCATCAGGGCCACCACGGTAAACAGGGTCACCTCGCAGAAGATGGCCATGGCGATGGGAAACCCCAGGCGGAACAGGCGCCAGATCCGGCTGCCGTTGGGGCGTGCCAGTTGGGCGAACAGGTTGATGCGCTTGAAGTGGGCAGAGCACTTCACATAGACGATCATCGCCAGCAGCATGGCCCAGAGCACGATGGCAGTGGCCACGCCGCAGCCGACGCCGCCGAGTTTCGGCATGCCAAAGTGGCCGTGAATGAAGATGTAGTTGGCGGGGATGTTGACCGCGAGCCCCACGAAACCGATAACCATGGTCGGCATGGTGTGGGAGAGCCCCTCACTGAAGTTGCGCAGCACCTGGAACATCACGAAGGCGGGCAGGCCCCACAGGATGGCGTGCAGGTAGCCGGCAGTCTTGGCCGCCATGACGGGATCCACATCCATGAACTGCAGTGCCAGGGGGCTGAAGTAGAGTGCCACCATGGCGATGGGCGTGACGATGAGGGCGAGCCAGAAGCCCTGGTGCGCGGCGGGGCGCACCTCGTCCTGCTTGCGGGCGCCGTTGAGCTGGGAAACGATGGGGGTGAGGGCCATGATGATGCCCTGCACCAGCAAGATGATCGGCAACCAGAAGCTGGACGCCACCGACACGGCGGCAAGATCCACGGCGCTCACCTGTCCCGCCATCACGGTATCGACGAAGTTCATGGCGATCTGGGCCACCTGGGCGACCAGAATGGGGCTGGCTAGACGAACGAGCTGCTTCGCCTCGGACCAATAACGTTGCACTGACACCTCCGAGTGGATCAGATAAAAGAGAAAGAGCGGACAAGAGAGATGGGCTTCTGCCTCCTCGTCCTGAGGAGACAAAATGCGGGGGTGTCATTCTAGCCTGAAAAACCGCCAACGGGGAAGGTCGGCGGCAGATTTGTAGCAGGGATCAGGCGTCTTCGTGATCGCTGATCAGCAGGTTGGCCGCGGCATAGGCCGCCTGCTCGCGCAGATCCGCTGGTACCCGCTCGTCGGAGGCCACGGCGTTGAGCGCCCGTATGCTGGCGGCAATGGCCTGGGGCACATAACCCTGCTCACCGGAGCCAATCTGGTTGTAGGCGATGCGAATGGCTTCACAGCATTGATATACCTGCATTTTTGTTTCCTCGTTCAGTCTGGATTGATTGGGGTCACTATAGCGATCGCGCTTCTCCTTGTCAGCCGGCACCCTTGTCTTGCAAGGTGGCCGGGGGTAACCTGCCGACAATTTTCACAGCCTGGAGAGACTCATGTTCACCGGCATCGTACAAGGGACCGCCGAACTGGTGGCCATCGATTCACTGCCCAATTTTCGCACCCACGTGATCCGCATGCCGAGCCCGGCCTGGGGCGAGGGGCTGGCCCTGGGGGCCTCGGTAGCCCACAACGGCTGCTGCCTGACCGTCACCCGGGTGGAGGGGGATCTGGTCAGCTTCGATCTGATGCAGGAGACTCTGCGCCTCACCAACCTTGGGCAACTGGTGGTGGGTGACAAGGTCAACGTGGAGCGGGCCGCCCGCTTTGGGGACGAGATTGGCGGCCATGCCATGTCCGGCCACATCATGGGGACGGCCGAGGTGACCTCGGTCATCGACACCCCCAACAACCGCCAGGTGTGGTATCGCCTCGATCCTGCGCTCATGAAGTACGTGCTGACCAAGGGCTACATCGGCATCGATGGCATCAGCCTCACCGTGGGCGAGGTGCGCGCCAGCGAGTTCTGCGTCAACCTGATCCCCGAGACCCTGGCCCGCACCAACCTGGGCTGGGTCAAGGCCGGCTGGCGGACCAACATCGAGATTGACCCCCAGACCCAGGCCATCGTCGACACGGTGGAGCGGGTGCTGGCGGCGCGCCAGTAACCACCTGAGCGCTGCCCCCAGGGTTCGAAGAGGAGGGTGGCATCACGGGAAAGGCGTCCTCTTGTGGAAGAGGCGCCGCCCCAGGGCCTTGGAGACTTCTCTATGTTTGTCGTGACATTGACTTATGTGAAACCGCTGGCGGAGATCGATGCCCTGATCCCGGCCCACATTGCGTGGCTGGAGCGGCAGTATGCCGCAGGCCATTTTCTGGCGTCCGGGCGTCGGGTACCCCGAGTCGGGGGCGTCATACTGGCGCAGGGAGTGAGCCGAGACGCCCTGGAGGCGATGCTGGCAGAGGATCCCTTCAAGCAGGCAGAGGCGGCCGATTATCAGGTGGTGGAGTTTGTTCCGACCATGACGTCGGCGAAGGCGGCGTGCTTGAGGGAGGCGTGATCCAGCCTGACGATGGCACCAGAACAAACGGGACCCACAGGGTCCCGTTTGTTTTTGTCTGTGTCTGGACAGGGGGATTCAGAACAGCTGCTCGTCGTCGGCATCCACGAAGAGTTGCAGGCAGTCGCGGGCTTCATCCCGGTGCAGCCGCAGGTGGATGGGGTTGCAGCAGGCCATGCAATCTTCGTAGAACTCCTGATCCCCCTGGCTGGCATCCAGCTCGACCCGGGTGTGGTGGCCGCAGTGGGGGCAGACGATACGCTTGCTGGTGTATTCGATCATGGTGACCTCCTCGGGCCCGTGGGCCGTCTCTGTGCTCCTGCTGATTCTAGTCGCCACAGGACGGCGCAACCGCGAGCAAGCGCACGTTTATGAGCGGGCTCAAGGGAGGCAGGAGGTCAGTCCGCCAGGGTGCTGCCTACTTGACCCAGCCGGCCAGCATCTCTGCGTTCAGCTCGGCAAGAGATCGCAGCTCGTGGTTGGCGATGGCCAGACGGGGATCGCCGACCAGCGCCGGGTCCGGCACGATCAGCGCCGTCATGGCGGCTGCCTTGGCCGCCAGCAGGCCGGTGAAGCTGTCCTCGATGGCGAGACAGTGCACAGGCTCGACGCCGAGCTTCTCGGCGGCGTGGATATAGACATCCGGGTGGGGTTTGCCAAAGCGCTCCACTTCGGCGGAGTGGACCGCCATGAAACGGTCCTGGATGCCGAGTTTGCCGAGCACCGCCTCGACCATGGCAAACGGGGAGGAGGTGGCGAGCCCGATCTTGAGCCCTTGGGCCTCGATGAGGTCGAGCGCTTCCAGCACCCCGGCCTTGGGCTGTCCCTCTTGCAGGATGAGCGCGATCACCTGATCCAGGATGCGCTGTACTACCTCTTCCTGGCTGGGGCTGCTCCAGGGGCGGATCCGGTACCAGTGGGCCACCAGCTGATCGATGCGCACCCCTATGGTGGAGTTGCAGTCCTCCTCGGTGTGGAAGTGGCCCAGTTCGGCGAAGACGGCCATCTGTGCCCGTTGCCAGAAGGGTTCCGAGTCGATCAGAACACCATCCATATCGAAGATCACGGCAGTTAACATCTTGTACTCCTGACATAGGTGAAGGGGGGATTATAAGCCCGGTGCTTCAATGGGAAAGGGGCAGTCACCTGCCCCTTGCGCCGGATCACGCAGATAAACGTTTGTTTTTGCGTGGTAAAGCGGAGTGCCTAGAACAGTACCTCGACTTGGGCTGCCACCGTCTTGGCCTGCTCCACGGCTTCCTGGCAATCCTGCCCACGGGCGAGCGCCACCCCGAGGCGACGACGACCGGCGATCTCCGGCTTGCCAAAGAGACGCAACTGGGCACCGGGCACCAGGGCCAGTGCCTCGCCGATCCCCTGATAGCGGATATCCTGGCTGTGGCCTTCCCGCAGCACCACGGCAGAGGCGCTCGGGCCGTACTGGGTGATGGTGCCGACGGGCAGCCCCAGGATGGCGCGCACGTGCAGGGCGAACTCGGAGAGATCCTGGGAGATCAGGGTCACCATGCCGGTGTCGTGGGGGCGGGGGGAGACTTCGCTGAACCACACCTCGTCACCCCTGATGAAGAGCTCGACCCCGAACAGACCGTAGCCGCCAAGGGCTTCGACCACCTTGGCCGCCACCTCCTTGGAGCGGGCCAGGGCCAGCTCGCTCATGGCCTGGGGCTGCCAGGATTCGCGGTAGTTGCCATCCTCCTGGCGATGGCCGATAGGCTCGCAGAAGTGGATGCCATCGACGGCGCGCACCGTGAGCAGGGTGATCTCGTACTCGAAAGGAACGAAGCCTTCGACAATCACCTTGCCACGACCGGCACGGCCCCCCTCCTGGGCATAGGTCCAGCTTTCATCCAGCTTGGCGAGATCGCGCAGCAGGCTCTGCCCCTTGCCGGAGGAGCTCATCACCGGTTTGACCACGCAGGGGAGGCCGATGGCCTCGACGGCGGCCACAAACTCCTCCTTGCTCTGGGCAAAGCGGTAGGCAGAGGTGGGCAGCCCCAGGGTTTCGGCGGCGAGGCGACGGATCCCCTCCCGGTTCATGGTGAGCTGGGTGGCGCGGGCATTGGGCACCACCTTGACCCCTTCCTGCTCCAGGGCGGCCAGGGTGTCGGTGGCGATGGCTTCAATCTCGGGGATGATGAGGTCGGGCTTGACCTCGGCCACCAGGGCGTGCAGGGCGGCACCATCCAGCATGTCCAGCACGCGGGCCTGGTGGGCCACCTGCATGGCGGGGGCGTTGGCATAGCGGTCGGCGGCGATCACCTCGATACCGAGCCGCTGCAGCTCGATGGCGACCTCCTTGCCGAGTTCGCCTGATCCCAGCAGCAGGGCGCGGGTCGCAGTGGGGCGGGTGGCGGTTCCAAACATCTGATCTCTCCTGAGGTCGGTGGTCAGCAGGGCTGATCCGGGTGAGCAAAAAAAGAGGCACGCATGGCGTACCTCAGGAAGTGGGTGGGTGGGCGCGCTGCTCCAGATGGGTGAGCAGGGTGATGGCGCCGATGATGATGGCCGCCCCCAGCCACAAGCGACCGGGGGGCGCCCAGCCAAATACCAGCCAGCCGCCCAGCACGTTCATGGGCAGCTTGGCAAAATCAAAAGGTTGCACGAAGGAGGCCTCCGCCACGCTGTAGGCGCGGGCGATGGACATCTGGGCCAGTGCCGACAGTACGCCCGAGGCGGCCACCAGCAGCCACTGGGTTTCGCTCGGCCACTGCCATTCAGGGATCGCCAGCATGGCGTTGAACGGGGTGCTGAAGACGAGCAGGTAGACGACGATGGTGTGGGACGACTCGCTGGCCGCCTGATAGCGCACCAGCAAGGAGTAGCCTGCCCAGAAGAGGGCGGCCGCCACCGGCAGCAGGGAGGCCAGGGTGAAGTCGTCGGTCCAGGGGGCCAGGATCAGCATGGCGCCGACAAACCCCGCCAGGGTCGCGAGAATGCGGGCCCGGCTCACCTGCTCTTTGAGAAAGAGGGCTGATCCCAGGGTGGCAAACAGGGGGGAGGTCATCAAGAGCGCGATCCCCTGCCAGATGGGGACGGGGACCGCCAGGGCCCAGAGCCAGAACTGGATGCCGGTCACCGCCAGGGCGACCCGCAGCAGGTGCAGGCGCTGCTGGTTCGTCATCAGGGACTGGCGCAGACCGTGGCGCACCAGCCAGGGCAGCAGGCAGACCAGGGCTATCAGATATTGGTGAAAGGCGACCTGGGTCGAGGGGAGGCCGAGCGTGAAGCTGACATACTGGCTCAGGCTGTTGACGGCGGCGAAGCAGAGGCCTGCCACCATCATCCAGACGGCGCCGGCAAAGGGGGAGTGCCTGCGGGAGGAGGTCATGAGATCCGGATCACGTACAAAAAGTGCGGCGGATCATAACGGCAATCGTTTGTCATGCCAAGGGTGCGGAGTTTGATGAGCCCCTCTCTGTCGAGGAAATGCACAGACATCAAATTTTTTGAATGACTTGAGCATCTATTTTCGCTATCAGGCTTTAATGCCAGTCTTTATAGTGACCTCCATCGACAGCCTGGCTGTTCAATTGACAATCAAATGGAGTTTCACCATGGCCAATATCCTCGTTCTGAAGTCCAGCATCCTGGGCCAGTATTCCCAATCCAACGCCCTGATCGACGGCTACCTGGCCGAGCGCCAGGGTGACACCATCCAGGTACGCGATCTGGCGACCCTGAACCTGCCGGTGCTGGACGGCGAACTGGCCATGGGCCTGCGTGGTGGCGAGAACCTGAACGAGCGTCAGCAAGCGGTGCTGGCGCAGTCCGACGAGCTGGTCGCCGAGCTCAAGGCGAGCGATCTGGTGATCATCGCGGCCCCCATGTACAACTTCAACATCCCGACCCAGCTGAAAAACTGGATCGATCTGGTGGCCCGTGCCGGCGTAACCTTCCGTTACACCGAGACCGGTCCGGTCGGCCTGGTGGAGAACACCCGCGCCCTGGTGGTCAGCCCCCGTGGCGGCATGCACGTGGGCAATGCCACCGACCTGGTGACCCCCTACATGCGTACCGTGCTGGGCTTCATCGGCATCAACGAAGTGGACTTCATCTATGCCGAAGGCATGGGCATGGGGCCGGAGGCGCAAGCCAAGGGGATCGAGCAGGCCAAGGAGCAGCTGGAAACCCTGGCTTACTGATGCCACTCGGGGTCTTGGCCCCCAGTATCCTGAAACAACAACGCAGCCCTCGGGCTGCGTTGTTGTTTTTGCTCAGGCATCACGCTCTGGCGTCGTTATTCGCGCAGGAAGTGGCGGCAGCCGCTGCCGACCATCAGAAAGACCGCCACCAGGGAGGCCAGCAGCAGGGTGGTGAGCCACTGCTCGGCGCTGCTGGGGACCTGGGGGAGGAAGAGGCTGATCACCAGCAATGTGCAGAGGGTGATCAGGCTGGTTGGTCGAATGAGGCGCATCATGGGTCATCCTTGGCTGCGGGTGGTGAACGAGAGGCTAACCGCGGTCTGTGACAACAAGATGTATCCATACCTCTTGCGAACATCAACGGACCGGGTAGCCACCACCTTAGCAGCTTTTGCCGACGGAGCCAGCGGCATGGGTCGGGTTGTGATCCGGATCCCTATCTGAACTGCTTCTGATCTTCCTGATAGTGAAAATCGCCACTGGCCAGCCTGGCAACCAGGGCCTCTTTATCGAGATCCTGCGCCCGGCAGAGATCATCGAGATCCTCGTAGTGATCACGCAGCTGCATGTTGACCAGGCTCAGCAGCATGTTGACATCCATGGTGGCAAAGTTGTTCAGCTTCATGAGGGTTGCTCGTTGTCCAGCAGGTGAAGTTGTTCGATGGCATCGCTGACGCTCTGCAGGTGCAGGCGAATGCTCTGGCGCGCCTCGGCCGGCAGATAGTCGGTGAGGGTGTGCTGCCAGCTTCCCGCCTCCGTCTTGAGCTGCTGGAACAGGGTGAGCCCCGCCGGGGTGAAGGAGACCAGGCTGATGCGCTTGTCCTGCACGCTGTTCTCGGTGAACAGGATGCCTTTCTCCACCAGACGATGGATCTCGCGGGAGATCCGTACCTTGTCCATGCCGCTCGCCTCCACCAGTTCCTTCTGGCTGATGGGGTAGTGGGGGCCGAGCACCATCATCAGGCGCCACTGGGGTACGGTGAGTTGGTACCGCTGCTGATAAAACTGTTCAAAGGTATCGCGCACCATCTCAGCGGCGTGAACCAGCTGATAAGGAGGGTAGTGCGCGAGCAGCTCAATGATCTTCGACATATGACATCCTGCTGTGGCGGCTGCATCGGGTGCAGTTTCTCTTGATACTTTGGCCTTGATGATACGTAACACAGGGGCATTTGTCTGACCAGTCACCAGAAAAATGTGCGTTTGCGCACGTGTTCTGTCATCGAATCGGCAATTGGGGTCTCAACTGGCCTGCTTGCCCGCACTCTTTCGCAGCCATATCAAAGCGTTGTGGGTCAGCCAGGCCTCGCGACTCTGCAAGGCGTAGAGCGCCGCCTCGTCACGGCTGCCTCCCTGCCAGCGGCGAGGCTCCTGCTTGGGCAAGCGGCGCTGGCCCAGCAAAGTGGCGGGCACATGGGGATTGACCCCCATTGCCGCCGCCAGATGAGGGCGCGCCGCCGTTTCCCCTTCGCAGACAAAGCTCATCAAGGCCTTGTTGTAGAGCAGCCAGCAGGAGGCTTCATCAAAGCGCACCAGCAGTTGTTGCAGGGCATCCCACTCCCCTTGCCAGGCATAGAGGGTGGAGAGGGGGTGGCGGCAAGCGGGCTCGTCGGCGCGGCAGAGTGCGAGCAGGGCCAGGTACTCATCCCGTGCCTGCCCAAGCTGCCCAAGTCGCAGCAGGCAATCGGCTCGACCGGCCCTGGCCGCGATCAGAGGGCGTGCCTCGGGGACCTGCCAGCCATGGCCCGCGTGGGCTTGCCAGAATGCCTCATCGAACAGGAGGTTGGCATCGGCAATGATGCGCTCGAACCAGCCAAGGCGAGCGAGGGGATCGCGGCTCTCTGCCGCCAGCTCGAACCACTGCTGCCACTGGCGAGTCTGCTCGTTGTCCAGGGACGGGCTCTCTTCAGGCTCGGCCTCGTAGTGATCCTGGCCGAGCAGGAGGTTGAGGGCCGTCTTCATCTGCTGGCGTTGACGCTTGCAAAAATCGAGGAAGGGGAGCTCGCTGGCCGCAGCCTGGTGCAGCATCATGGCCATGGGCTTGTCGCGAAACAGGCAGAGCTCGGCCACCAGGCTGAAGCGATGGCGGGTCGCCGGATCGTTCAGATCGGTCGGCGCCGGCCAGCAGGCCACCCCCTGACTGAAGCCATAGCTCCATTGGCCCAGAGGATGGCGCTTGTCAAACACCTGCTCCGGGTTGTCGGTAGAGAGGCGACACTGGCTCGGCAGGGCCAGCTGCGCGTCGTCGGCCTGGGCTTCCAGCTCGGCGATCAGGTGATGCAGCGCCTCGGCACTCTTCTCGTCCAGCGCTGCATCATGAGGCAGCAGGCCGGCCAGCGGATCTTGCCAGTCGGGGGCAACGGGCCCCGCCAGACGGGCGCACAGGAAGCCGTGCAGGGCGGGGTAACTCATCTCCTGCTGGCTGTGGGTCTGGATCCATCTTAAATGCGAAAGGGGACTCCCTCCGACGTAGGTGGGAGGGGAATTTCGCCGGGGCGTCAGCCCCGCTGGTTTTGAATGTATTGCTTGATCACCTCCAACGGTGCTCCGCCGCAAGAGCCCGCAAAGTAAGAGCGTGACCAGAGTACGGGTTTGCTGTAAGCACCTCTCAAGTCCAGAAATTCATTACGCAGTCGCCTT
>NZ_JBFOCN010000091.1:0-14052 GCF_040907815.1 Aeromonas sp. s6 | reverse complement strand
AAGGCGACTGCGTAATGAATTTCTGGACTTGAGAGGTGCTTACAGCAAACCCGTACTCTGGTCACGCTCTTACTTTGCGGGCTCTTGCGGCGGAGCACCGTTGGAGGTGATCAAGCAATACATTCAAAACCAGCGGGGCTGACGCCCCGGCGAAATTCCCCTCCCACCTACGTCGGAGGGAGTCCCCTTTCGCATTTAAGATGGAGGCATTGTGCGCCCTTTACCCGCCCTGACGCTGACCCTGGCCATGCTGCTCTGGTCCAGCTCCTTCATCGCCCTCAAACATGTGCTGGAAATCTGGTCCTTCGGTCAGGTGCTCTTCATGCGGATGGGGGTGGCGTCCTGTTGCTGGCTGCTCTGCTACCGCCAGCTTGGCCGCGTCACTTACCAGAAGGGGGATTGGCGCTGGTTGGCCCTGATGGGGGCGCTTGAGCCCTGCCTCTACTTTCTTCTTGAAGTCAACGCCCTGCGTTACACCAGTGCCGGCCAGGCCGGTATGGTCTGTGCCCTGCTTCCCCTGATGGTGGCTCTGGTGGCCTTCGTGCTGCTTGGAGAGCGGGTGAGTCGCCGCCAGCTGCTGGGCTTTGCCATCGCCATCGTTGGCATCGCCCTGCTGGGGTTGGGGGAGGGCGCAGACGAGTTCGCCCCCAACGCCCTGCTCGGCAACAGCCTGGAGATGGGCGCCATGCTCTGCGCCGCCACCTATTCCGTGGTATTCAAGAAGCTCTCCAGCCGCTACGGCGTGATGACACTGACAGCGTTGCAGGCCTTCGTCGGCATGCTCTTCTTCGCGCCCTTTGCCTTCAGTGCGCCCTGGCCCGCGAGCTGGGCCTGGCAGGACATGGGGGTCATCCTCTTCCTCGGCGCCTTCGTGACACTTGGTGCCTACCTGCTCTACAACTGGTCGGTGACCCAGGTGAAGGTGACCCTGGCGGCTGCCTATGTGAACCTCATACCGGTCTTTACCCTGCTGCTCGCCTATCTGCTGCTGGGAGAGACGCTCACTGCCCTGCAATGGGTGGCCTGTGCCGCCGTGCTGGCCGGCATCGGGGTGGGCCAACTGCCGTCCGGCAGGAAGCGTGCGCAGGCAGTCGCCACCGGGGGATGAGTCGCCGTCATTGGGCTACAGTCTGGGCAGGGAAACACGCTGTCTAAGAAGGAGCCGACCGATGAGCGACATGCACTTGCTGGCCGCGGCCAAAAGCCTGTTGAGCCATCCCCCCTTTACCCTGGCCGATGCCAGAGCCCTGGAGGCGCTGGAAGAGGAAGCTGTGGGGGAGGAGGGGCTCTGCATCGCCGCGCTATGGGACATCGCCCTCGCGCTGGCGGACGAGGAAGCCAGACACTATCTCCTGGGGGATGGCTGAGCGGGTGTCGGGTGGGCGGACAGCAATGACAACGGGGGGCCTGGGCCCCCCGTTGTCATTGGCAGCTGTCGCTCAGATGGAGAGGCTCTTGACGGTGTCCGACACCGAGTTGGCGTCCTCGATGATCTCCTTGATGACGTCGGCGATGATGGTGGCCTGCTCCTGACCTGCCACCGCCTTGTCGGAGACGACGGAGACGGTCTGGGTGATCTGGGAGGTGATCTCCGAGTTGTGCTTGATGACGGTGACGATCTCGCTGGTGGAGCTGGAAGTGCGCGCCGCCAGTTGCCTCACCTCGTCGGCCACGACCGCGAATCCCCGTCCCTGTTCCCCGGCGCGGGCCGCCTCGATGGCCGCGTTGAGGGCCAGCAGATTGGTCTGATCCGCGATGCCGCTGATGGTGGAGATGATGGATTCGATGCTCCTGGATTGCTGGTTGAGCTGCTCTATCTGTTTGCTGACCGCATTGACCGAGGTGTTGATGTGAGAGGAGGTGTCGAGCACCCTGTCGATGACCTCCCGCCCCCTGGCGGCGCTCGCGACGGTTTCGCTGGCGATGGCACACGCCTTCTGGGCCGCTTCCCGGGTGGAGATGGATTTCTCCACCCGCTCGGTGATGTCGCTCGCCAGCTTGATGATTTTGACCACCTTGCCCTCGTGGTTGAAGATGGGGTTGTAGGTGGCCTCCAGCCATATCTTCTCCCCCCGGTGACCCAGACGCATGAAAAGCCCGGACTTGATGTCACCCGAGCCGAGATCCTGCCAGAAATGGGGGTTGTTCTGGTAGAACTCGGTGTCACAGAAGAGACGATGATGCTTGCCGACCACCTCTTCCAGCCGGTAACCAAAGCAGTTGAGGAAATTCTGGTTGGCGGTGATGACGGTGCCATCGGGTTGGAAATCGATGACCGCCAGGGACTTGTCCAGGGCTGCCAGCAGGGCCTGGGTGCGCTCCAGGGTGGATTGCTGCTGGGTCACGTCGGAGGCGACCTTGGCGATCCGCACCACCTTGACGTCGATCACGATGGGGAAATAGGTCGCCTCCAGCCACACGGCCTTGCCGGATTTCGACTGGCGAATGAAGCGGCCGCTGCGGGAGACGCCGTGGCGCAGATCCTGCCACAAGGTCTCGTAATCCCGGGTATTGACGTCGTCGGGGAAGCAGAGGGTGCTGTGATGCTTGCCGATCACCTCGTCACGTTCAAATCCCACGATCTTGAGAAACAGCGCGTTGGCGAAGGTGACCACTCCCGCCGGGGTGAACTGGACGAAGGGGACCTGCAACTGGATAGCCTGTTCAAATGCCCCCAGCTCCACCACCCTTGCCGCTTGCTCACTGGCTTCCTTGCTTGCTTTTTGATTCCAGAACATGACAGCGCTCCTCCATGAGACCCTTGAATGGGATAACGACCAAATATGAGTAAATTAACAATAGCATTGCGTCCTGATGAGTCGTCATCGTACTCAAATTAACTTTTTATTTTTCAATGTTGATAAATAGCTTCTTAATTGTAGGGTCTCGTACCAAGGTTATTTATCTCGTGGACCGCTTTGGGCCCCAGGGAATATTGGCATGAAGGCGCCTCTTTTGGCACTGACAATTGTCACGATGCCCCTATATATCGCCCTCGTATGAACCCTGTGGCACGTCAGGGATCTCGGTGGGGATAAAGTTGAGTCTTCTGGAACGCGGTGAAATTAGGTGGCTACGGGGATCGGGAAAAAGCCGCTATCTGACTCTCTGGTGTGAGAAATAAACGGCCAAGGGTGTGAGTTTTTGGATATCCGGCATGTGTGAACCCGTGACGACATTGCCGCTTCGGTATATTTTCTGTCCCGAAACAGGGAGTGTTTATTTTGCCTGCAAGGTAGAGAGTTTCTGGTTCAGGGACTCAATCTCTTTCTGATATCGGGTAGTGACCGACTGCATCTCTGCCGAGACATTGCGGGATCTTGCCTTGTTCTCCGTGATCTGGGTCATCTCGTTGTTCATCTTCTGCTTTTTGGCCTCGATCTCGGTGCGCAGAGCCTCGGCCTGGCGTTGTTTCTGGCCGTTCGCCAGGCTCTGCTCTATCTCCCGGGTCTGGTTGGCCGCCTGCTCCACCGCCTCGGGGGAGGGGGTATAGACATTGAGTACCATGGGTTTGGCGTCGCTGCTGCAGGGGATGTCGCTGAAGGTGATCTGCCCATCGCGGGCGCATTGATAGACTGCCGCCTGGACAACGGGGACGGTGGCAAGCCCCAGGCAGGTGAGAGAGATGACCAGCATGCGTGACATAGACTCCTCCTTGAATACTCTTCCTTGCACACTAGTACATGGCGCAAGGTCAGACAACGGCCTCGTTCAGGGTGTGACATTCCGGTCCTCACGTCGCCTCTCTCTGGTCCATGGCGGGGAGATCTCCTGCGCAATGGGTGTGCCATGGCGGCACAAAGCGACGGATCCCTGCCTGTTTCCCCGCAGTTCAACACATCAGAGCACCATAACGGGCCGCAATGAGGTATCTTATGCCCCGATTTCATCCATCAAACGGATAAGAGACAACACATGATCATCAAACCCAAGGTTCGCGGCTTTATCTGCACCACCACCCACCCGGTTGGTTGTGAAGCCAATGTTCGTCGCCAGATCGCTTACACCCAAGCCAAGGGCGCCATCGAGAATGGCCCCAAGAAGGTGCTGGTGATCGGCGCGTCCACCGGCTATGGTCTGGCCTCCCGCATTGCCGCAGCCTTCGGCAGCGGCGCCGCCACCCTCGGCGTCTTCTTCGAAAAAGCGGGCAGCGAGACCAAGACCGCCACCGCGGGCTGGTACAACTCCGCCGCCTTCGACAAGGCCGCCAAAGAGGCCGGCCTCTACGCCAAGAGTGTCAACGGCGATGCCTTCTCCCACGAGTGCCGCGCCAAGGTGATCGAGCTCATCAAGCAGGATCTGGGGCAGATCGATCTGGTGGTCTACTCCCTGGCCTCCCCGGTGCGCAGGCTGCCGGACACCGGCGAAGTGGTGCGCTCCGCCCTCAAGCCCATCGGTGAGGTCTACACCTCCACCGCCATCGACACCAACAAGGATCAGATCATCACCGCCACCGTCGAGCCGGCGAATGAGGAAGAGATCCAAAGCACCATCACCGTCATGGGCGGCCAGGACTGGGAACTGTGGATGGCGGCTCTGCGCGATGCGGGTGTGCTGGCTGACGGCGCCAAGTCCGTGGCCTACTCCTACATCGGTACCGACCTGACCTGGCCAATCTACTGGCATGGTACCCTGGGGCGCGCCAAGGAAGATCTGGACCGCGCCGCCACCGCCATCCGTGGCGATCTGGCTGCCAAGGGGGGGACCGCCCACGTGGCCGTGCTCAAATCCGTGGTGACCCAGGCCTCCTCTGCCATTCCCGTGATGCCGCTCTACATCTCCATGGCCTTCAAGATCATGAAGGAGAAGGGCATTCACGAGGGCTGCATGGAGCAGGTGGACCGCATGATGCGCACCCGCCTGTACGGCGCCGACATGGCGCTGGACGAGCAGGCACGCATCCGCATGGATGACTGGGAACTGCGTGAAGACGTGCAGCAGACCTGCCGTGATCTCTGGCCCTCCATCACCACCGAGAACCTCTCCGAGCTGACCGACTACACCGGCTACAAGCAGGAGTTCCTGCGCCTGTTCGGTTTCGGTCTGGACGAGGTGGACTACGATGCGGACGTGAATCCGGACGTGCAATTCGACGTGATCGAGCTGTAAGTCGGTCGTCAGCACAGACAGGGCCCTGCGGGGCCCTGTTTTTTTGCAGCAGACTCAACCTGTTGCCTCAGGTTTATTATCCGCGATCACCTTTTTCCCCGAACAAACCCGCTAGGCTTGCGCTGTCCGGATCACAGACGGCACCGCCGAGGTACGAAAGTCATGACCACATCCCATGAGGCGCCCAAGAAGCGCCAGCTCCCCACGGTTTATACCCTGCTTTTCATCATCATCGCCCTGATGGCGGCCCTCACCTGGGTGCTGCCGGCGGGTAAATACAACTATGTGACGGCCAAGACCCAGCAGCCGGTGGCTGCGGCGGCCGTGGCCGACTACAGCGGTGACGAGCGATTGCTGCCGGTACCCGGCAGTTACACCGAGCTCCCCTCCCAACCCCAGGGGGTATTCGATGTGCTCAAGGCGCCCATCCAGGGCTTTCACAAGGCGGCGGACGTGGCACTGTTCGTGCTCATCATCGGCGGCTTTCTGGCGGTGACCATGCAAAGCGGGGCGCTGGATGCCGGGGTCGGGGCCATAGTGCGCACCTTCGCCGGGCGCGAGCGGCTGCTCATCCCGGTGCTGATCGCCCTGTTTGCTCTTGGTGGCTCCACCTTCGGCATGGCGGAGGAGACGGTAGCCTTCTGGGCTCTCATCGTGCCGGTGATGATGGCGGCGGGCTTTGATCGCATGGTGGCGGCGGGGATTATCCTGCTCGGCTCCGGGGTCGGGGTGCTCGCCTCCACCGTCAATCCGTTTGCCACCGGCATCGCATCCGGCTTTGCCGGCATTCCCATCGGTGAGGGGATAGGTCTGCGGGTCATCCAGTGGCTGCTGCTGGTGATCTTCGCCTCCTGGTTCGTGATGCGCTACGCCAAACGGGTGCAGCAGGACAGGTCCCGCTCCGTGCTGGCCGACATCGCCTATGACGACGAGTTCTCCCAGATGAAGAGCGGCAACCTCGCCTTCAGCGGCAAGCAGAAGCTCACCATGCTGGTCTTCTTCGGCACCTTCCTGCTGATGATCTATGCGGTGGTACCCTGGTCGGATCTGGGCATCGATCTGCTGCCCACCCTGGGCTGGTGGTTTGACGAGCTCTCCACCCTCTTCTTCAGCGCCTCCATCCTGATTGCGTTGATCAACCGGATGCCGGAGTCCAACTACGTGGCGACCTTCCTCAACGGTGCGCGGGATCTCATCGGGGTTGCCCTGGTGGTGGCGGTGGCGCACGGCATCTATGTGGTGATGGAGCACGGCGTCATCATCGACACCATACTGCACTGGGCCGAGGGACTGGTGAGCGGGCTGTCGTCGTCGGTCTTCATCCTGATGGCCTATCTGGTGCACATCATCCTGAGCTTCTTCATTCCCTCCACCTCGGGGCTTGCGACCGTCTCCATGCCGTTGATGGGGCCGCTGGCGGACTTCTCCGGCATCTCGCGGGATCTGGTGATCACCGCCTATCAGTCCGCCTCCGGCTGGATCAACCTGTTCGCCCCCACCGCCGCTCACCTGGTGGCGGGGCTGGCGCTCGCCAGGATCCCCTACGATCGCTTCGTGCGCTGGGTGCTGCCCTTCATCATCGGGGCGGCTCTCATCACCATGGTGGTACTGGTGGCCGGGGCTCTGCTGCACGGCTGATGGCGCGGATAGAAAACGACAGACAACAAAAAGGCTCCCGCGGGAGCCTTTTTCATGAGCCTTGCTTACTGCTTGTAGCCCTTGAGGAAGCGGGCGAGACGGCCGATAGCCTCTTCCAGCTCCTCTTCCCGGGGCAGGAACACCAGGCGGAAGTGATCCGGTGCAGGCCAGTTGAAGCCGGTACCTTGCACCAGCAGGAGCTTCTCCTGCTGCAGCAGATCGAACACCATCTTCTGGTCATCGCGGATGTCGTACACCTTGGGGTCGAGGCGCGGGAACATGTAGAGCGCCCCCTTGGGCTTGACGCAGGAGACCCCGGGGATCTCGTTCAAAAGCTCCCAGGCCTTGTCGCGCTGGCGGCGCAGGCGACCGCCCGGCAGGATCAGCTCGTTGATGCTCTGGTAACCCCCGAGAGCTGTCTGGATGGCGTGCTGCATGGGCACGTTGGCACACAGGCGCATGGAGGCCAGCATCTCCAGCCCCTCGATGTAGCCCTTGGCACGGCCCTTGGGCCCGGTGATGACCATCCAGCCCTGGCGGAAGCCACAGGCGCGGTAGGCCTTGGAGAGGCCGTTGAAGGTCACCACCATGACGTCGTCGCACAGGGTGCAGACGCTGGTGTGGGAGATGTCGTCGTAGAGGATCTTGTCGTAAATTTCGTCGGCGAAAATGATGAGGTTGTGCTGGCGGGCGATCTCGATCACCTCCAGCAGGAACTCGCTGCCGTAGACGGCGCCGGTCGGGTTGTTGGGGTTGATCAGCACCAGGCCGCGGGTGCGCGGGGTGATGCGGGCGCGGATGTCGTCGAGATCCGGATACCAGTCAGCCCCTTCGTCGCAACGGTAGTGCACCGCATGGCCACCGGAGAGGGTGACGGCCGCGGTCCAGAGCGGGTAGTCGGGGGAGGGCACCAGCATCTCGTCGCCGTTGTTGAGCAGCGCCTGCATCGCCATCACGATGAGCTCGCTCGCACCATTGCCGATGTAGATGTCGTCGATGTCGACCTTGCGCATCCCTTTTTGCTGGTAGTACTGCATCACCGCCTTGCGGGCGGAGAAGAGCCCCTTGGAGTCGCAGTAGCCCTGGCTCTGGGGCATGTTGAGGATCACATCCTTGATGATCTCCTCCGGTGCTTCGAAGCCAAACGGGGCCGGATTGCCGATGTTGAGCTTGATGATGCGGTGACCTTCGTCTTCGAGACGGCGAGCTTCTTTGTGCACCGGGCCGCGGATGTCATAGCAGACATCGTCGAGCTTGTGCGACTTGTCGATAGTGAACATGGTGAGCGTGATTCCTTCCCCGTGGGGCGCGTTGGCAGAAAAGCTGTTTTTAGTATCAAATTTCTCTGCCCCTATTCTTCACAGAATTGAATGCTAGAACAATCTAATTTATGGAATAAATCCCTGATATTTACCCCTGAAACAGGGTTGTTGAAATGTTAAATTCAGCATGATCGTTTGCCTCTCTTTGGTAGATCAGTGAAAGATGAGGGGCAGATTCATAAAGCAACATGAGTGTATTGAAATATCTCCCCCATCTGGCACGATTGGCTGGGGTAAAAAAGGCCCCGACCCGTCGGTCTGCCAGGGGAGCACGCAGGCACAGGGGCTCATCTTCCCGCTCTCGAGGTTCACTCATGCAGGCACCCGCCACCGGTCGCTACCGCCATTTCAAGGGGGGCTATTACCAGGTTCTTGCCCTGGCCTTGCACACCGAAACCCAGGAGCAGCTGGTGATCTATCAATCCGAACAGGATGGTCAGGTCTATGCCCGCCCCGTCGCCATGTTCATGGAGTGGATTGAACATCAGGGACAGGTGGTGAGCCGCTTCACGCCGGTGGCCTGAGGCAGGCTTGGCGACATGAAAAAAGGCGCCAGAGGCGCCTTTTTTCATGGTGTCGGGGCTTACAGACCCAGATTGGCTCTGGCATAGGCCTCAAAATCGGTGCAGCCGCCGATGTGCTGCTCATCCAGGAAGATCTGCGGCACAGTGGTGACCGGCTTGCCCGCCTTGGCGGCGAGATCGTCCTTGGTCAGCCCGGCCACGTTGATATCCACGTAGCGGAACTCGAAGTCATCGCGCTCCTCGGTCAGTTGCTCGGCAATCTGCTTGGCACGCACGCAATAGGGGCAACCGGGACGACCAAAAATCTCTACAAACATCTTTTCTCTCCATTAAACAAGCCGTTGAAGAAGGCCATTGAGATGAGGCTGGGCACAGCATAGCCCCGCCGCCGTGCCAGTCAAAGCCGAAAATAGCGATGCGTCCGTTCGCCACCCCCGATTGCGCCCATTGCTGATGAAGGCTCCAGAGCCCCTGTCTCGCGCCAAGGTCGGGGAATGGGGGCCGCCTTGCTGGCAAGGCCACCTATATCGTTCATCACTGCTCGGCGATCTGGATGGGCTGCTGCTGGTAGATGCTCTCCAGCACGCCTTTTTCGAAGACGGTCCAGGGCCAGGGGGCCTTGCTGGCGCGATAGCGCTCGTGGGTGGCGGGGTCTTGCGACAGGCCGCGCTGGAACATCACGAAGGCCTTGCGCTGGCCACTTGCGGTGTCGATGAAGCCGGCGAGGTTCGAGGTGCCGGTGATGGTGCCCGTCTTGGCGTGCACCTTGTTCTTCATCATGGGGGCGGTGACGCTGCGGCGCCAGGCCAGGGTGCCGTCCACCTGGGAGCTTGGCAGCAGCTTGATGAAGTCGAGCTCGGCATCGTTCTTCTGGATGAAGTTAAGCACCGACAACATCTGGCGCGCGCTGATGAGATTGTGGGCGGAGAGGCCGGAGCCGTCGGCCAGGGTGGCGTTGCCAAGGTCAATGCCGTGCTTGGTCAGGATGGCGCGCACCGCCATGGTGCCGCTGCGATAGCTGCCCGGCTTGTTGTAGTAGTGACGCCCCACGGTTTTGAGGAAGGTATCGGCGTAGAGGTTGTCGGACTTTTTCAACATCTTGGCGAGCATCACCGGCAGGGAGACAGAGTAGTGGGTCGCCAGGGTCTGGGCACCGACAGGGGCCTGATGGGTGACCCGCAGCAGGCCGTCGTGGCTGATCCCGGCGCGGTTCATGGCCCAGCGGATGTTGTCCCAGCCCCAGGCCTCCACGTCATGGATGGCAAAGCGCAGCCCTTGTGGCTCCTTGTTCGGGGTGATGCAGCCCTTGAGCTCGTAGAAGTTGCCCTTGGCCATGTCTACTTCCAGAGCACAGAACTGACGCGCCATGTCGCCATAGCTCATCACCTCCACGTTGTCGGCGCCGATGCCGATGGGCACGCCGGTGGCCACGTTGCCCACCGCAGGCTTGCCAATCTGGGTGGCGGTGATGGTGCCGTAGGCGCAGTTCTTGTCGATGATGACCGAGGAGACGGGAGCGGCGAAACAGAGGGTCTGATCCCCCCAGGACCAGCCGTTGCCACGCTCATAGCCGTTGTAGGCACCGGTGTTGACATAGACGTTGCCCTGAATGCGGGTGACGCCCAACTGTTTGAACAGGGCAACCAGATCCATGCGCGACAGGGTCGGGTCGCCGACGAAGTTGATCCAGATGTCGCCGTTGATGGTAGTGCCCTGTTTGGCGCCGGGCTGGGCCTGGATGTCGGTGGCGAAGCGGAAGTCGGCACCGAGTTCGAGGCGGGCGGCGAGCGCGGTGAGCACCTTCATGGTGGAGGCGGGGGCTATCATGTCATCGGCGTGACGGGCAAATTCCACCCCGTTGTTACCCTGTACGATGACGGCGTACTGGCCCCCCTTGGGCGGGGTCAGCGGGGCGGCCTGGACCGCCAGAGAAAAGAGAGCACAAAAACCAATCAACAGCCGCTGCATAGGATCCTCTAACTGAACGAAAGGGCGGCATCAGAAACCGCCCCGATAATCAAACCGGGTGACTGCCGGGTATCGCCTGCCATGGGGTCAGGCCGGGGCGTTGGCAGTCCGGTAACGCCCCTCGTAATCGAATATTTTTTCCTTCACCTGCCAGAAGCGTCCCGACTTGCGGGCGATGACGAAATCCGGGTGACGGAACTGGTCTGCCGCGAGCATCACGCTCGCCAGGGTAGTGAATTCGGGCTCCAGGCCCGGGGCGGGCCAATGATGACGCACAAAGCGTTGTTGAAACAAGCGCTGTGCACCCCGGGAGTGAAAGGGGAAGTACTCCGTCAGGGTCAGGCCATCCTCGTCGTGGTAGGTCACCTCCAGCCGCTCCCCCTGCTTGCCGCGCCCAGGGCTCAGGGTCAAACCGGCGCAGCGGATCACCATGCAGTCCTTGAGATTGAGGGCCTCCTTGAGCTTGTCGTCAGGGTCCACCAGCAGCTGGTCACAGCTTTGGCAGCGGCGGGCGGCGATGTCGTTTTCAGCACCGCAACCTGGGCAGATCTTGGCGCGAAAGCGGTAGTCGCACTCCTCGCGGTTGCCCTCGTCATCTTCAAACAGTCCCTGACAGCGGCGGCCGTAGTGTTCGACCACCTTGCCATCCTCGTCGGTCTTGCCCCAGAAAGTGTTGGCAAAGCCGCAGGCGGGGCAGGGCACCTGAACCGGCTCGGTGCCGGCGTGGGGCCTGGGTTCCCCCACTTCGGGGGCAAACAGGTTGAAGTTGTTGCCTGCGTAGTCGAGCACCAGGCAATCGCTCTTGCCGGGTGAGAGGCGCAGGCCCCGTCCCACAATCTGCTGATAGAGCGACACCGATTCGGTGGGGCGCAGCATCACGATGAGGTCGACGTGGGGGGCATCGAAGCCGGTGGTGAGCACTGCCACGTTGACCAGAAACTTGAGCTCGCGCGCCTTGAAGGCACTGATTAGAGCGTCGCGCTCCGGTCCCGGCGTCTCGCCGGTGACGAGGGCGGCCTGCTGGTCTCTGGCACCGAGCAGGTCATGAATTTCCCGGGCATGCTCGACGGTGGCGGCGAAGATCATCACCCCCTGCCGGTCGGCCGCATACTCCAGCACCTGGCTCAGGATATGGGGGGTGACCCGCTCCTGTCGCTTGATCTCGCCGTTGAGCTGCGCCTCGCTGAACAGGCCGTTTTCCCGCGGCACCAGCTTGCTGAAGTCGTAGTGGACGATGGGGGCGTCCACCAGGCGCGGCGGGGTCAGGTAGCCGTTTTTCACCATGAAGCGCAGGGGCAGTTCGAACACGCAGTCACCGAACAGCCGCTCGCCGTGGCTCTTGACCATGCCGTGGTAGTGGCGCCGGTAGATCCAGCCCAGCCCCAGCCGATAGGGGGTGGCGGTGAGCCCGAGGATCTTGAGGGCCGGATTGGCGGCCTTGAGATGCTCGATCACCTGATGGTATTGGCTGTCGTCATCGAGCGAGACCCGGTGGCACTCGTCGATGATGAGCAGCGAAAAAGCGCCGTCGAAGGCATCCAGATTGCGCGCCACCGACTGCACCGAGCCAAACACCACCTGGGCGCTCGCCTCCTTGCGTGCGAGCCCCGCGGCAAAGATGTCGGCCCGGAGTCCCCAGGCCTCGTACTTGGCGTGGTTCTGCTCCACCAGCTCCTTGACGTGAGCCAGCACCAGCACCCGGCCACGGGCCTTGCGGGCCAGTTCGGCGATCACCAGGCTTTTGCCGGCCCCGGTGGGCAGCACCACCACGGCGGGATCCGGGTGTTTGCGAAAGTGGCTGATGACGGCGTTGACCGCGTCGGTTTGATAGGGTCTGAGAACGAACATGGGGAACGGCTGTGGTGCAAGATGGCGCCATTATAGGGATCTTGCGGGGAAAATGCAGCGAAGGGGGCGTGCTGACAGGAAGCGGGCCGGCAGGATGCCGGCCCGTGCAGGTCAGGGACCTCAGTGGAAGGGGAACAGGTAGTTGAGCCAGCTACCCATGCGCATCAGGATCTTGCGCATGATGGCCACGTGGTGGAAGTGCTCGGTATAGATGGCGGCCTGACCGCTGGAACCCGCGATCACCTGGTAGTTTGCCCATTCGGGATCGGTGATCTCGAGCACGATGGGCAGGCGACCCGGTACCTGTGCCGAGGTCTGATCGATAAGACCCGCCTGTGCCTGGATATTGCCCGGTGCCATGGCCGGGATAACGGACTGCACCTTGGCCTTGAAGATGCGGCCCGGAATGCCGTCGAGCACGACTTCGGCCTCGTCACCCGCCTTGAGCCGCTGCATGCTGTTCTGCCAGAACCAGCCGACATAGGCATTGGCATCTTCATGAATGAAGGTCATCACGGGGCGGAACATGAAGGGGGCGGCAATCATGCCCGGGCGCAATGCCAGTTGTACGACATGACCGTCACTCGGGGCGTAGACCACGGTCTGCTCCAGATCGTACTTGGCGATGTTGAGCTGGGCACCCAGGTCATTGAGGGTCGCTTTCTGCTGATCAATTTGGGCGACGATGTCATCCACGTTGGCCTGGGTGACGTCGAGGTCGCGCTGTTTGCCGATGCCCCGTCGCATCAGCTCCTGGGCGCGATCCCTGTCCAGGCTGGCGGATCGCAGGCGGGCGTCCAGAGCCTTCAGAAAATCGGTGTTGGAGGCGAGGCGCGCCGTCAGGCTGGCGACCTTCTCCTGGAAGGGCTCAGCGTCGATGCGAAACAGCACATCCCCTTTCTTGACCGGCTGGTTGGGCTTGACCGGGACGTCGGTGACACGCCCCTTGACCAGGGGCACGACCGGGGTGGAGACATAATAGTTGCGAGCCAGCTCGGAATAGGGGTGGTTGTAGTTCATCAGCATGATGAGTGTGCCGATGATGATGACGCCACCCAGTACGGCGGTCGGCACGGTCCACTTGTTGAGCGGGATCTTGAAGATCTTGAAAATACCTATGCAGAGGGCTGTATAGGTGAGAATAAGTAGCAGGTCCATGGGGCGTTACCTATTTGTCGGTCTGTTCGAGCGTGGTCATGCGAGCCTGCAGTGCTGCCAGCTCCTCTTTGAGTGCGCTGATCTCTGTCTCGTCATGTTGTAGGCGTTGCGAGAAGCCCCAGCCGCGATCGGGGCGATAAATCGTGGCCCAGATCCAGAGGAAGGGCCAGAGCACGTGCAGGGTGAACAGGCTGACCCAGCCTGCCACGTGAATGGCGTCCTGGTGGGGGTGATTACGGTGCTTGGCAATTTCATATGGAATATCGTGAATGACGATAATGCCATCTTAAATGCGAAAGGGGACTCCCTCCGACGTAGGTGGGAGGGGAATTTCGCCGGGGCGTCAGCCCCGCTGGTTTTGAATGTATTGCTTGATCACCTCCAACGGTGCTCCGCCGCAAGAGCCCGCAAAGTAAGAGCGTGACCAGAGTACGGGTTTGCTGTAAGCACCTCTCAAGTCCAGAAATTCATTACGCAGTCGCCTT
>NZ_JBFOCN010000090.1:0-7791 GCF_040907815.1 Aeromonas sp. s6 | reverse complement strand
TCATCCAGGCGCGCCAAAAACTGGCTGACCAAGCCGTTCGACAGGTGTTCCAGCAGACCGCCACACTCTGGCATCAGCAGTGTCAGCACCCCACCTGGGCCGGCTTGCAGCTGCTGGCCGTGGACGGGGTGGTCTGGCGCACGCCCGATACTCCGGACAATGCCGGCGCCTTTGCCAAGTCGAAAACCGTCCAGGGGGAGACGCAATATCCCCAGGTCCGCATGTTGTGTCAGATGGAGCTGACCAGTCATCTGCTGACCCAGACAGTGATGGACTCCTGTGCGGTAAACGAGATGGTGTTGGCAGAGCAACTGATTGAAAAAACACCCGATAATAGCCTGACCCTGTTCGATAAGGGCTTCTACTCACTGGGGTTACTCCATGCCTGGCAACGCCAGGGCGTAGCGCGTCACTGGCTTATTCCGCTGAAAAAGGGGGCTCAATACGAGGTCATCCGCAAGCTGGGGCGGCAGGATGTGCTGGTACGCCTCAGTGCCAGTCCGCAGGCCAAGAAGAAGTGGAGCGAGTTGCCGGAGCAGTTCGAAGCCCGGCTGCTGACCCGGACGGTAAACGGCAAGGAGCGGCAGGTGCTGACCTCGCTCACCGACCCGCTGCGCTTCCCGGCCAGCGAGTTGATGGAGCTATACCAGAATCGCTGGGAAATCGAGCTGGGCTATCGGGAGATGAAACATAGCCTGCAACAGCACCGGCTGACGCTGCGCAGCAAGAAACCCGATGGAGTAAGGCAGGAGCTATGGGGCTTGGTATTGGCCTATAACCTACTGAGATATCAGATGGTTAGGATGGCGGCGAGCTTAAAGGGCTATACGGCCAGCCAGTTGAGCTTTCACATGGCATCGGTGTATCTGCTGCATGAACTCAGTTGCCTGCCGTTTGTGTCACCGGGCATGGTTCCAGGGCGTGTCGCTGAGTTGGACAAACAGGCAGAGCAGTTCAAGTTACCCGCCCGCCGAGAACGAAGTTACCCAAGGTGCATCAAAGCCAAACCACAGAAGTATGCGACGAGAAAACCTAGTAAAAACAATGCCAGTCAGGCTTAACTGACTGGCATTACGCCTTCGGGCGCCGTTTTTGTTGCGCTGTTGCCAGGCTGGAGCCGGTTGGCGGGCTCGGTCATCCAGGCTGGCGGCATCCCGCCCCGGCCAGATCCGGCCACTGCCCGCTTCTGCCCGCCACCTCCCTTGATCCAGGTCAAGGGGGACTTAGGTCCCTTATTTTACGGTCAAGGGTGAGGTTGGTGAATGACACATAAGGATGTGCGTATGGAACTCAAGAGGGACCCGAGATGCTATACCGACGTCTGTATCGACGGTAAGTGGTATCACTACGATCACTGCAGCACTCACGTTTATATGCTGATGGGGGGCGCCGCCCCCAGCCTGCAGCTTGCCCATGAACCCGGCAGTGAAGAGGAGCTGGTGGAGATGCTCCGTCAGCACCCTCAACGCTGACTGCCTGCGGGCCATCGGGGGTATCGTCCCGGCGGCCCGCCTTGCTCAGCCCGCCTTGCGGCCCAGGATCTTCTTGCCCATCTCCAGCAAGGCCGTTGCCGCCGCATAGGCCTCGTCTGACTTGCCTATCTCGTCCGCCACGTAGAGAAAACCGGATCTGTACTTCTCCACCGCCTCGTGGGGAGTGGCTGCGTCGATGAAATCCTCTTCCACCTCGAACCCTTGTGTCAGCAGCGCCTCCTTCTCCGTGAGGAAGGTGGGGGAGGCCATGTCGACATAGGTATATTGCTGACGGCGGGAGGCGGGGACGCTGAAGAACTGGAATCTGGCCATGGATGTGGCTCCTCTGAACGGGTGATCTGCCATGGGGGGCGCTCGATGCGCCCGGCAAGATAAAGGAGCATTCGAGTCTTGCAGCAGACTACCTTGAGTCGTGAAGGGACGCAATCGGGCTGGTGATCACTCTGGCGACATGGGCGCAGCGCCCCACCTGCTTGTCAGGCAAGCACACCTTCCAGCACCCGCTGGGGAGTCTCGGGAGCGCAGTGGACAAGCAGTTGCTCCCCGGTCATGGGGCGTCCGAGCAGGTAGCCCTGCAAGGTGTCGCAGCCCAGCTCGGTCAGCAGGTCCCGCTGCTCCGGGGTTTCCACCCCCTCTGCCACGATGCGCATCTCCAGGGCCTGACCCAGGGCGATGATGGCGGCGATGATGGTGGCATCGTCGCCTCCCCGTTCCAGGGTGGTGACAAAGCCCCGGTCAATCTTGAGCTCGTTGGCGGGGAAGCGCTTGAGGTAGAGCAGACTGGAGTAGCCGGTGCCGAAGTCGTCGATGGAGATGCCAAGGCCGAGCTCGGCCAGACGGTTGAGGATGGCGAGGCTCTCCTCGGCCTTCTGCATGGCGGTGGATTCGGTGATCTCCAGGGTCAGGTGACGGGCCTCGAGCCGATGGCGGGCGAGGGCGCCCTGCACCTCCTCCAGCAACCCGGGGCTGGCGAGCTGGATGGTGGAGAGATTGACCGCCACGCTCCAGTCGTGATGACCCGCCGCCCGCCAGGCGCTCATCTGGCGGCACGCCTCGTCGATGACCCAGTTGCCGATGGGGATGATGAGCCTGCTCTTCTCCGCCAGCGGCAGGAAGCTGGCCGGCGAGACGGCACCATGCTCCGGGTGCTGCCAGCGCAGCAGGGCCTCGGCGCCGACCACCTGGCCGCTGCGGGCACAGTATTTGGGCTGGTAGTGCAGGGCCAGCTCCCCCCGCTCCAGGGCGTGTTGCAGCTCCTTGTGCAGCAGGAACTGCTGGTGGGCGTTGGCGTTCATGGCGCTGTCGAAGTAGTAGTAGTCGTTGCGCCCCTGCTCCTTGGCGTAATACATGGCGGCATCGGCGTTGAGGGTCAGCTCGTGCAGGCTGGTGCCATCCTGGGGATAGACGGCAATGCCGATGCTGGCGGTGATGTGCAGGCTGTGGTGCTCCCACTCATAGGGCTGTGCCAGCGTGGCCAGCAGACGCTCGGCGAAGGCTGTGGTCTGGCCGATGTCCCCCGGCGCCAGGGCCAGTACGAACTCATCCCCCCCGAAGCGCGAGGCGGTATCATTGGGGCCAAGCAGAGCAGTGATCCGCTCCGCCACTTCGACCAGCAGCAGATCCCCGGTGTGGTGGCCGTGGGCATCGTTGATGATCTTGAAGCCGTCGAGATCGAGAAACAGCAGGGAGAAGCTGCGCTGGCTGTGCTGACACTCCTGAATGCGCTGCTCCAGGCGGTCGGCGAACAGCAATCGGTTGGGCAGCCGGGTCAGGCTGTCGTGCAGCGCCAGCTTGAGCAGCTCGTTGTGAGCCTGGTGGAGGGAGGTCGAGAGGCGCGCGGCGTGGGCATCCAGCATGGAGAGGACCAGGGCGATGGCGAACACCGCCAGGGTCACTATGATGACCACGGTCGCCAGCCACTGGGTGTCGAGCCCGGTGTAGAGGGCGCCGCACAGGCTCCCTTCCGGAAACTGGGCCGCCGCCATGCCGGTGTAGTGCATGCCGATGATGGCGCAGCCCATGACGAGGGAGGCGCAAGCCTTGCTGAAGAAGGCGCGCGGGCTGCTGTTGCGCAGCCTGAACGCAATCCAGAGGGCGGCCCCGGAGGCGAGCACTGCGATGAGGATGGAGAGGACGAAGAGCCCCCTCTGGTAGTGGATGCCGGGTATTATCTTCATCGCCGCCATGCCGATGTAGTGCATGGTGGCGATCCCGGCCCCCATCAGCACGGCTCCGAACAGGATCCGGCCCCAGGGGAGCTGGGGGCGGCTCACCAGCCAGAGGGCGAAAGCCGAGGAGCCGATGGCCGCGACCAGGGAGAGGCCGGTGAGGGGGAGATCGTAGCCGAGCGCGATGGGCAGGTTGAAGGCGAGCATGCCGATGAAGTGCATGGACCAGATACCGAACCCCATGGCAAAGGCACCCCCCGTGAGCCAGAGGGCGGCGCCCCATCCCTGGCTTTGGCTCACCCGGCTCGTCATGTTCAGCGCCGTGTAGGAGGCGAGCACCGCCAGCAGGATGGAGAAGAACACCAGGTCGTTGCTGTAATAACTGTCGAGCATGGGGTGGGTCGCGGTCACTTGATTCACTCTGGGATGGATAACGGTCCGAGCCATGGCCTGGCTGGAGATAAAAATCGGGCTGAGGATTGTACACAAGAGGTGTCACAAACCGTACAGAGATACGCACCAAAATGGCCCCCGGATCAGAGCAAAAACTCTGTCTTTTCTGGCATTGGCCGCCATCCTGTGACCGATAAACCGGCACATCCCCATTTTATTCCGTCTGAACAACAAGATAGGGGAGCATGGGGCGCTTGCCACGGCGCTGGCGGGCCCGTGGCGAAGGCGTGTGGTATGCGCACAAGGCGCCTGTGCGATAAAGGCGCGCAGCCCCTGTCGTCCTTTCACGATAGCCGCAGGCCATGCGCTCAAGGAGTCAGCACAAGCCTGCATCCTCCGGGTCTTGGTTGACCCGGTACATCTGTTATCATCTTCCCCCTGTTTTCTTATCTCGTTGACTCTGCTGGAGAAACCATGTCTCGAACCCTCTATTTGCTGCGCCATGGCCAGACCCGTTACAACGCCGAATTGCGGTTGCAGGGGCGTTGCAACTCCGAGCTGACCCCCAGGGGAGAAGCCCAGGCCCTCGCCATGGGGGCCCGTCTGGCCAAGCTCCTGACCGAGCCCACCGACTGGACGATCTACGCCAGCCCCCTCGGCCGGGCACGGCAGACGGCGGAGCGGGTGTGTCAGCAGCTTGGCTTGGACCAGGAGCGCATCATCTGGGACGAGCGGCTGGTGGAGCTAGGGATGGGGGAGTGGGAGAGTCGCCGGGTACCCGAGCTGCTGGCGGCCTACCCCGAGCTGGATCTGGAGGAGCCGGACTGGTATCTGCAGGCCCCCCATGGCGAGAGTTTTGAGAGCATTCAGCGCCGGGCCCGGCAATGGCTTGAGGACGAGCACATTGCCGAGCAGGCCATCGTGGTTTCTCACGGTCTCTTTGGCGCCATGCTGCGCGGCGCCTATGTGGATCTGGACTACACCACCACCTGGCTTCAGGAGCTGCCGCAGGATGCCTTCTTCAAACTGAGCGGTGGCCGCATAGAGCGGATTGCCTGCTGACCACACGAAGGCGGCCCGCCGTGGGTGGGCCTTGTTGTGATTGGTCGCTCAGCCAACTGCCAATTTGGCCGCTTCTTTCCACATAAAAGGCGGCATCGGAGTAGTGAGACGCCATTTAATGTTCATCGGTTGGCTACCGCTGTGGGAGATGTACTCCACCTCACCGAAGTTCACAAAGCCAAGGGTGCGGCCAAATTCATCTTTGCTCTGCTCACGAACGAACAGAAACACGCGCTTACCCTCTGCCCTGTGGTTTATGTAACTCAGCCCCTTACCTCGCTCTGGGCGAGCGCTGTTTTGGCTCTGCCAATGAAACAGCGACTCGTTGATGGCGTAGTCGTGATAACGGGTAGTGGGGGAGAAGTGCTGCTCCGTTTTGTTCAAGGTAACGAACAGCAACTCGATGTTTTGCTCTGCGATGACATAGACCCCTTCGCGAGCCGTGGGTTGCTGCGCGAAGGTGGTCGCGCCAAAGCCAACCAGTACCTGCTCTCTGGCATAACGGGCATGCAGTTGCAGTGGATTGCCGGGAAGGTCAGACATGGCCAGTTGCTCGTGTTGCACCCGGTTGATCAGCATGGGCAACAGATCTGCAAGCTCGGCCCTCAACTCTGGTTGATTGAGTTGTTTCAGGCTGTGCGCCAAGGAGCTAAAGCCGGCGTTGGGGCCGCTCTGTTGCCAGAAGTCGTAATGGCACATCAAGGCCATTCGCTCATCGTGCTCAGCCGTTAAGGTAAAGGCGCTTTCCACCAAGGTTTGTAAGAAGTTCAAGTAATGGAGCGCATCGCAACCCAATAGTCGGGTTTTGATGGCCCGGGTGTAGAGGGTCGACAGCTTTTCATCGCTCATTTCAGAAACAGTGTGGTTGCGGGCCTGTTTGACCAAGGTGTTCCAATTGCCGCGCTTGTAGATCTCCTCAAGGCTGATGTGAGGGTAGAACTTCAAAAAGTTCGCCAGTGTCAGCGGTAAATCGCAATCCTGTGAGAAACGGCGGATCAGGCCCATGAGGCGCGAGGTATTGAGAGTCGCCTTCTTGATATTGCTCAGAATTAACTCTTGGGTCTGTTTTGAGAGTTCGATACGGCAACCCAATGGGGCATGGGGAAAGCCTTGTTTGATTTCGTGGCCGATTGCCTTATTGGTTTTACCCACCAGAGCCCGGAATTTCTGGGCAAAGTCATACTCCGCGCGAGCATTGCCAACAAAATCCAACACGGTACAGCACTCTTTATCGCTCGCCAGTCGCAGGCCGCGCCCCAATTGCTGCAAGGGAAGGTGCGAATAAGTCATATGGCACGAGAGCATTTACTGGTAACCCATTGATATTAAATGACTAAAATTTTCATTTTTTGTTCTTGGGATACTTGTTCGCACTTTCCCTAGTCTTGATGCCAACAGTTGTGTGATGAGTTGTTCATAAATACCACATTGCTGCATGGTGACTGACCTTGAATTTTGTGCATAAGGGGAGTAGGCAGGGTATCATTTTTTTTAGCTAAATCAGTAAGCTGTTATCTAATTTTGTCCATTTGAAGATCTATCTAGCCATGGGTGGCGAAGATAGAGAAGGCGAACCACAGGGAGGTGGTGATGGATCCAATTTCTTATCTTTTTTCGGCTTATCTCAATCTGGTGCAGCAACAGGTGACGGATATCTATGGCACCGAGCTAAAAACGCTGGTAGTGCCCTATGAGGGAGAGCAGGTTCCCTTCTCTTTCCAGCTCTGGCAGATAAAACAGCAAAGTGTCTGCCGTCCCTACGAGCAAGATGTGCGGCGCTTCAGTCAGTGCACAGTCAAGGCGCAGGCACTGTTTGGAAAACTGTGCGATGACCTGACACGGCAAGACGACAGCAGTTGGCAGCTTCCCAAGTACCGCACCATGTACTGCTCGGCCGCCATCGGCTATCGCCCCATGATTGCGGAGATCGCCGATGCCCAGCCGAGCCCGAGTAAGCTCGCGGAGCGGGCCTGCAATCAGGCCATTCTGGCGGCCATGGGCAGTGATGACGAAACCCTGCTGGCCCAGCGTGACAAGGCGTGTGCCGCCGTGCGTTAAGGTATTTCCCTAGTCAAAATAAGTGGTTAGCCCCCTGTGCACCATGCCACAGTTTCTATTGAGGCGGGTGGGTATGATGGTGCGGCAATCACCATGACAGGGAGCAAGCATGATAAGCCATATCGACCATCTGGTATTGACGGTCAGCGACATTGAGCGGGCGATGGCGTTTTACAGCGGCGCCTTCAAGATGGAGCCCATCACCTTCGGGGCAGGCCGCCGGGCGCTGCGCTTTGGCAACCAGAAGATCAATTTGCAGTTGCTGGGGGAGGAGGCGCGCAACCGGGCGCAGGTGGGGTCGGGGGATCTCTGCCTCATCACCAGCTGGCCCCTGGATCAGGTGATGGCCCAGCTGGCGAGCCAGGGGGTCGAAATCGTGGAGGGGCCAGTGATGAAAAGCGGTGCCTGTGGTCCCATCTTAAATGCGAAAGGGGACTCCCTCCGACGTAGGTGGGAGGGGAATTTCGCCGGGGCGTCAGCCCCGCTGGTTTTGAATGTATTGCTTGATCACCTCCAACGGTGCTCCGCCGCAAGAGCCCGCAAAGTAAGAGCGTGACCAGAGTACGGGTTTGCTGTAAGCACCTCTCAAGTCCAGAAATTCATTACGCAGTCGCCTT
>NZ_JBFOCN010000009.1:0-3389 GCF_040907815.1 Aeromonas sp. s6 | reverse complement strand
CCGTCATTCCGCACCTGATTTTGCTATTTTCAGTGCTTGACGGCGATCGGCCGTTCTGATCTATTACTCTCTTTTGCAGGTAGATCATCATGGCCGCACCCGCTATCTCGATCCGTAACCTCGATCACCTTGGTTTGGTCGCCGCACTCTGCCAGGAACTGGGCATTGCCCGCATGATCGATGCCTTGCTCCCCAAAACCCCGCCTTTCAAGGTCTCACATGGTGAAGCCTTGGTCGCCATGATAGTGAACGGCCTCGGCTTTCACAGCAGCACCCTGCACATGTTCCCGCAATTCTTTGCTAACAAGCCGGTTGAGCGCCTGATTGGCCCCGGGATCTGTGCTGATGACCTCAATGATGATGTGCTCGGTCGCTGTCTCGATGCCCTCTTTGAGGCCGATGTCAGCGCCTTGTATCAGGTGATGGCGGCGCAAGTTGTCGAGCGGCTGGGGCTCAAAAGCACCGCAGTGCACCTCGATATTACCAGCTTCCACGTCGATGGCGCCTATGACTGTGCCGATGGGGATCTGGTCGGTAAGCTGCAACTGGTGCGTGGTTATAGTCGTGATCACCGGCCAGAGCTGAATCAAGTGATCCTTGAGCTCATCTGTGAAAATCAGGCCGGCCTACCTGTCTATATGCAGGCCCTGAGCGGCAATAGTAATGACACCAAAGCCTTTGCCCAGACCGTTCGTCGCCATTTGAGCAGTCTCAAGGCCGCGCAGGAGTGCCGTTATCTGGTCGGCGATGCCGCACTGTACTGCGCCGATACCTTGCAATTACTGGCGCAACAGCAGCAACTATTTGTGACCCGGGTGCCCGTCACTCTCAATGAGGCAAAGCAGGCCGTGGCAACCATAGGTGCACAACCGCTGACCGCTCTGGGCAATGGCTATCATGGCCGTTGGCAACACGCGAATTATGCCGGGGTCGCGCAACGTTGGTTGCTGGTGCGCAGCGAACAAGCCAGCCACCGCGAGCAGCAGACATTGGCCAAAAACCTGCTCAAAGACAGTACCCGCGAGCTCAAAGCCTTCGCCAAATTGTGTGCCCGACGCTTTGCTTGTGAGGCGGATGCCCAAGCTGAGTTGAGCTGTTTTACCGCCAGCTTGATGCTGCTGCAACTGGATGCCGAAGTGGTAGGTGAACCCGTTTATACAGGACGTGGCAGACCCAAGCGTGGCGAAGAGCCAATTGGCCATCAGTTTCAAATCACTGGGTTGGCGGCAACTAGCCTGGCTTGCGTTGAAGAGGCCCGCAACCAGACCGGGGTGTTCATCCTGGCGACCAATGACCACAGCGATACGCTGACCATGGCCGAACTTTTGGCCACCTATAAAGCGCAGCAGAATGTCGAACGGGGCTTTCGTTTTCTCAAGAGCCCGGAGTTTTTAACCTCCTCACTGTACCTGAAAAAGCCGGAGCGGATTGAAGCGTTGCTCATGGTGATGACCTGTAGCCTGATGATTTACGCAGCGTTGGAGCACCGGATCCGGCAGGGATTAGTGGAGCAGAATCGCAGTGTGGCGGATATGAAAAAGAAACCGACCCAGCAGCCGACGGCCCGTTGGATCTTTTTGCGCTTTGGTGGCATCCATGAATATCGACTGGGAGAAGCTCCGCCACAAGTAACGGAGCTAACAGGAGACCAGCAGATCATTTTGGAGGTATTGGGTGAGCGCTATCGGCAAATTTATTCCTAAATCAGGTGCGGAATGTCGGGTATAAGGCGGGTAGCCCGCCCTGATCCCCCTGAAACAAGGAGCACGGCATGAGCCCGCATCCCCTTCGCACCCTGATCGAGACCTGTGACGCCGCCATCTCCCGGCGCGACTTCGACGCCCTGATGACCTTCTACGCCGAAGACGCCGCCCTGGTGGTCAAACCCGGCATGGTGGTGCGCGGCATTCCCGCCATCCGCCGCGCCTTCACCGCCATCTCCGATTACTTTGACGGTCAGCTTGAGGTGACCCAGGGGGCCATGGAGGTGATCGAGGGGGCCGACAATGCCCTGGTGATCATGGAAACCCGGCTGCGTTACCCGGGCGGAGAGGGGTGGATCGACGAGACCCGGCGCGCTACCTATGTGTTTCGCAAGGAGGCGGATGGGGAGTGGCGCTGCACGGTGGACAACTCCTACGGCACCACGCTGCTGGGGGCGCAGCAGCCCGGCGATCGGCCTGCAACTGACTAGCGCAGTCACACTGGCTCGACGTAGCCAGTGTGCGTGTATAGCGTGCGTAATCAAGGCTCACCATCAAGGCCGGAGAACCCGAGTCGCACGCAGGGCACCGCTCTGCCTGGGAGGGGGCATCACAGCGCAGCCCACGGCGCAACTCCCCGTTTTGGTTGTGCCTCACAACCTGCTGGCAGTAAGTGCGCTGACAGTGATTGCTGCGACATTTTTACGAATCTGGTTTGCACTCTCGTTGTTATGTTCGCCCCTGGCAGCACTGAATCGCCCCTACTTTCCTAGACACCTCAAGAGCCTCAAACTGAGGTCAATCAGGAGGTGTTATGAGCAAGCAGCAACGTTACACAGAAGAATTCAAACTGGCAGCCGTCAAGCAGGTGACTGAGCGCAATTACCCAGTAGCAGAGGTCGCTGAACGACTTGGTATTTCCAGCCACAGTCTTTATGTCTGGATCAAACGCTACAGCCAACCCGAAGCGCAGCAACAGGATGACTCCAGCCAGCAAGCCGAAATTCGGCGCCTCAAGGCTGAACTGCGTCGCGTCACCGATGAGCGAGATATCTTAAAAAAGGCCGCCGCGTATTTTGCCAAGCTGTCAGGGTAAGGTACGCCTTCATCCGGGAGCACGCGTCCGCACATCCCATCCGCAGACTGTGTCGGATGATGAATGTCCACCCGAGCGGTTATTACGCCTGGCTGCACCAGCCTTTATCTGCCCGAGCCCTGGAAGACCAACGCCTTCTTGGCCAGATCAAGCAATGTTGGCTAGAAAGCGGGGGCATCTATGGTTATCGCAAGATCCGGGATGACCTGCGAGAGATGGGCGAGACCTGTGGGAAACACCGGGTGGCGCGATTAATGCGTCATGAAGGTTTACGTTCACAAACCGGTTATCGCCGCCGTCCCGGTCATTATGGTGGCCGGCCAACGGTGGTTGCACCGAACCATCTTGAACGCCAGTTCGATGTGACTGAGCCAAATAAGGTCTGGGTAACAGACATCACTTATATCCGAACCCATGAAGGTTGGCTCTATCTGGCCGCGGTATTGGATTTGTTCTCACGACAAGTCATTGGTTGGTCAATGGGGCCACGGATCGACCGAGAGCTGGCTATCAGCGCGTTACTGATGGCGGTGTGGCGACGGCGACCGGAGCAGGAAGTGCTGGTTCATTCCGACCAAGGGAGCCAGTTT
>NZ_JBFOCN010000089.1:0-32748 GCF_040907815.1 Aeromonas sp. s6 | reverse complement strand
AAGGCGACTGCGTAATGAATTTCTGGACTTGAGAGGTGCTTACAGCAAACCCGTACTCTGGTCACGCTCTTACTTTGCGGGCTCTTGCGGCGGAGCACCGTTGGAGGTGATCAAGCAATACATTCAAAACCAGCGGGGCTGACGCCCCGGCGAAATTCCCCTCCCACCTACGTCGGAGGGAGTCCCCTTTCGCATTTAAGATGGCGTCGCAGCATACTGATTTCACCGATGTCGATGGATTGCCAATCGTAACCGCTGACCATCCTGCCACGAGCTTGTGGACGGGTGACGGTTTGAAAGAGCGATCTTCCTTTGGTGCGAGACAGGTCACGGTTGTGGACAGAAAGATCCCCTCTACTTGGCCATATGGAACCGCAATGAAAGAGGGGGGGAGGATGTCACTTTTTGATGAGCGTCGTGTGCAGGATCTCTGTGCCCGCTTGCTGGCAGACACTAATAACCAGGGATATTCACTCGATAGCAAGCATGGCCGCGAGTTGAGAGATCTCCTGCAGGCTGTGGGTGGAGTCAAGCCAGTGGGACGAGGGGCTCGTCATGTGTTGACCGATGCTGGAAGGAATTATCTCGCAGCACAGCTGGCACAGGTTGCACCAGTGATGCCGGACAGGCGTGACACGATACGGGCTCTCGGGGTGGACCTGCCCGCACATCTAAACCAGGCCAGTTTTCATGCCCTCTGGCATGGGGACAGCAAGAGCGGGATAGATCCAGATAATGATGCTATCGACATCACGCTGACACAGGATGAAGTGATTCGACTTCGCACGCTGAGCCCGCTGTCACTCATCGACCAGGACGGACTGCGCCACGACATGAGGGCGCAACTGGCACTATTGGGAGAGCTGGTCTTACCGGAGCGCTGCTTGAGTAAGTTACATGGCATTGAGTGGCAGGGGCGGCAACTGGTCACGGTGGAGAACAAGGGAGCTTTCGTGGATTACCCGCTGCAAGTGGGGGAGTTGTTGCTCTATGTGCCTGGCCGCAATACCAAGTTGGCACGTCAGGTATTCCCGCTGTTGCCGGCTGCCGTACCCTGGGCCCATTTTGGCGATCTGGATCAGCGCGGATTGGATATCGCTAACGAGCTGGCCCATGCCCTTCGTCGTCCGTTGGCTCTTTGGCTACCCGACACCTTGATGGCCTATGTTCATCACTATGCCCGCACTCTGATCCGCCGTCTGGAGGGGCAACCGATCAGCAGAGGCAAGATCCCATGGGAGGAGGTCCCCGTGGTGAGTGAGCATGGCAAGCAACTGGAAGAGGTCCTTATATATCTGATCGAAAGGGGATTGTGGTTGGAACAGGAAGTATTGGTGCTAGCCGGAGGTTGGCAGTCATGGCCACTCGACGCGCCTTGCGGCCAACGCAGTAATGAAAAAACCGCCATCAGGCGGTTTTAATGGTTGTCAGCCCCTATTTCAGGGCTTTTTTCAGCTTTTTGATCTTGCTTTCGTGCTTGGCGATTTTCGCCTGGCGGGCGGCGATCTTCTTCTTGATCTCTTTCTTGCTGGCCATGGGGCGGCTCCTTGTCTCGTGGGCGCCATGGGGATCAGGGTGCCCGGGGTCTTTCCATGCGTGCCGGGAAGGCCCTCTCCGTTGGCGCACTGACAGTCAGGGGAGGGGCATACCGCGGAACTGGTTTGCAGGATAGTCCAGTTTCCCGCGAGTGCCACCCGAACGGCAGGAAACAGAGGCAACAAAAAAGCGCCCCTGGGGGCGCTTCTGGCTTGAAGGGGCGGTATCAGGCCTTCTTCAGGTAGGCGGCCACCAGCACGATCTGCATGCCGTTGACCTTGCCCTCGATGTGCAGCGGGTTGTTGGTCAGGCGAATGCCCTTGACCAGGGTGCCGCGCTTGGCGGTGAAGCCCGCGCCCTTGACGTCCAGATCCTTGATCAGGGTGACGGAGTCCCCTTCCACCAGCACGGCGCCATTGGAGTCGACGGTCGGCACGCTGTCGTCAGCGTCGCTGGTCACGCCGGCGTCTGCCCAGGCCTTGACCTCGTCTTCCATGTACATCATGTCCAGCATGTCCTGGGCCCAGAGCTCGCCCCGGGCGACGAGGGCCTTCAACTGGCGCCAGGCCATCACCTGCACCGCCGGCACCTGGCTCCACATGCTGTCACCCAGGCAGCGCCAGTGGTTCACCTCCGTGGTGTCCGGCTGCTCCAGCTGGCCGCGGCAGGTGGCGCAGAGGGCCACGCTGTGGTCGTCGTCGCTGGCGGGGGAGTGCGGCACCGGGAAGGCAGTCAGCGCATGTTCTGCGCCACACAGCTCGCATTTGGCATTTGCACGGGCTTGCAGGATGGCATTGATGGTCATGATTGGGTTCCGTTTATAGGGGTAAAGCTGCTCGCCGTGGCGGGCTGCGCGAATGAGGGGCCGGAATATAGCACAAATCCCTGCTTTTTGTCAGGCTACCAGCGGCGCACAGGCGAGTGCTTTTTGACGGCAGATCGCTAGAATGAGCCTCCCTTTTTGCGCCAAAGGACAGGTTCACCGTGCTGGCCCACCGTTTTCGACAACTGGACTGCTTGCTCACCGCCGAGCGACGCTGGTGGCAATACCAGCCCTATCACCATTTGGGGATCGCCTTTGCCCGCGAGGCGCCAGCCCTTGCGAAGTGCCTGGCAGCCCTGACCCTTGACGAGATAGCGCACCTCGACGGGGACATGGATGCGCTCTGCACCCTGCTTGCCCCCTGGATCCCGGCGGGGGCCGAGTTGCAGGCCCTCGGCGAGCTTGCCCCTTTCGCCCCAGAGCCCGTCCAGTGCGCCAGGACCATGGCGATGTACATGCCGGGACGCAAGCAGGGGCAGATAGAGGCCTTCACCGGCTGCCTGCCCCCCCACCAAGGTCCCTATCTGGAGTGGTGCGCCGGCAAGGGGCATCTGGGGCGCCTGGTGTCGCTGCACCGTGGCGCGGAGATCCTTAGCCTGGAGTGGCAGGGGGCGCTCTGCGAGGAGGGGCGGCGGCTCGCCGCGCGCGACGGCGCCAACATGCGGTTCGTGGAGGCGGATGCCTTTGCCGCCGAGTCCGGGGCCCTCATCGCCCCGCACCATCACGCCATGGCGCTCCATGCCTGCGGCGATCTGCACACCCATCTGTTGACGCGGGTGGCCGAGGGGCGTGCCCAGGGGGTGACCCTCTCCCCGTGTTGCTACCACCTCATCAGAGGAGAGCACTACGCGCCCCTCTCTCGGGCCGCCAGGGCCAGTGCCCTGCGCCTTGGCAAGAGCGATTTGAAGCTGCCGCTGCAGGAGACGGTGACCGGCGGTGCCCGCATCGCCCGGCTGCGGGAGCGGGAGGTGGTGTGGCGCCTCGCCTTCGACTGCCTGCAGCGCCAGGTGCGCGGGGTGGATGAGTACCTGCCGGTGCCCAACCTGCAAAAGAGCCTGCTGACCGGGGGCTTCGAGGATTTCTGCCACTGGGCCGCCGAACGCAAGGGGATGGGCTTGCCCGCGGGGCTCGACTACGCCGCCTTGCTGGCACAGGGGGAGCGGCGCTTTGGCGATGTCGCCCGCATGGAGCTGGTGCGCCACCTGTTTCGCCGTCCCCTGGAAATCTGGCTGCTGCTCGATCGCGCCCTTTTCCTCGAGGAGCAGGGCTACCGGGTGGAGGTGGGCACCTTCTGTCCCAAACCCATGACCCCGCGCAATCTGCTGATCCGGGCGGTGCGCGCAGGGGGGATCTGAGCAAGAGTCCGGACAGGTCGGATGGCTGCGGCCGCAAGACCAGGGGCTGGATCCCCCTGCAAACGAGCGCCATCTGAGTGCAGGGAGGCATGGCTCACAATTTCGCCAAATTCTTAATTCTTGTCGTGAATTTAGTTGTCAGGATGCCTATGCTCGCCCTGACATTTTCAAGACAAGGATGGTTACCCATGTTCATGCTCACGCGTACCGCCTGCCTGGTTGCCCTCGTCTGGGCACTGCCCGGCCAGAGCGCCATGACAATCCAGCCCGATCCCCAGAACAGCGGCGGCTATGTGATGGCGGCGGCGGATCTTGCCAGTGCGGCCCAGGCCAAGACCGCCAACCTCATGTACGGGATCTGGTCCCACGCCCTGGCCACCCGGCCCAATTCGGTGGTGGAGGCCATCGTGGCACGCGCCCCCGGCAACCCGGACAACGTCAAGCGGGTCGAGCGGGTCTTCACCGAATCGGACTGGGAGTTCCTGACCCAGATGGCCGCCCCGGAGTACACCTACGAGCGCTTCCTGCGGGCGGTGGGCAAGTTCCCCGCCTTCTGCGGCGACTACACGGACGGGCGCAATGCGGACGCCATCTGCAAGAAGTCCATCATCACCGCCTTCGCCCACTTTGCCCAGGAGACCGGCGGCCACATTGCCAAGGAGAATGTCTCCGACAACCCCCTTGGGCTGGAGGAGTGGCAATAGGCCCTGGTGCACGTGCGGGAGATGGGTTGGTCTGAGGGGCAGACCGGCTACACCACGGGGTGTGGCCAGAGTGACTGGCAGAACCGGCGCTGGCCCTGCAGCACCGGTCAGGGCTATTTCGGTCGCGGCGCCAAGCAGCTCTCCTACCACTTCAACTACGGCGCCTTCTCCGAGGCCATGTTCGACGGCGACGCCACCGTGCTCCTCAACAACCCCGGGCTGGTGGCGGACTCCTGGCTCAACCTCGCCTCCGCCATCTGGTTCTTCCTGACGCCCCAGGCTCCCAAACCCGCCATGCTGCACGTCATCGACCGGACCTGGGTGCCCTCCCAGCGTGAGCTGGCGGCGGGCATCGGCTACGGCTTTGGCACCACCATCAACATCATCAACGGTGGCATCGAGGTGCGGCGAGCAGAACAAGACAAGGGCCAGCCGGTCAACTGCATCCGCTACTGGGAGGGGCTTGCGGCCCACTACGGGATCCCGCTGCTGGCGGACGAGAAGAACACCTGCTGGCAGCAGATCCCCTATGGCAGCCTCAACCTCAACGGCGCCACCGACGTGCTCTACACCAACTGGGACGGCAACTGGAAATACTACCCGGACAGACCCGGCGGCTACTCCTTCGAGTGTGATCTGGTGGGGTACCAGACCGCCTATTCGGCCCTGGTGCCGGGGGATTACGAGAAGTGCGTGACCAACTTCTACGGCTCCCACGCCAGCTGGCCCAAGGTACGGGTGGTGGCCACGCTGGATCCGGCCCCGGTCGACCCCGGCACGCCACTGGTGGACGGGGTACCGGCCTGGGAGGCAGGCAAGGTCTACACCGCGGGCAACAAGGTGAGCCACAAGGGGATCATCTATCAGGCCAAGTGGTGGACCCAGGGCAACGAGCCGGGCAAGGGCGACCCCTGGGCACCGGTGACCTGAGAGTCAGTACAAGCGCAAGCACCCCGGGGAGGCCGCGCGCCTCCCTTGTTGATCGCCGCGCTGGCTTGTTGCGCCTCTTTTGGCACTGATAGAGTGCGGATTCACACCGAGGGAGGATGACCATGAACATCGCCATTCATTTTGAAATTCCGGTACAGGATCTGGAGAGAGCCATTCGCTTCTATGAGGGGGTCTTCGAGACGGTGCTGGAGCGGGTGCAGATCGATGGCAACGAGATGGCGCTCTTTCCCCTGGAAAGTGGCACGGCGGGCTGCTCCGGCGCCCTGGCGAAGGGGGAGAGCTATGTGCCGAGCCTGGATGGCACCCGGATCTATCTGCGGGTGGCTGACATCGAGGGGGCCATGGCCCGGGCACTGGCATCGGGCGGGGCCTGTCTCTATCCAGTCACCCGGGTCGGGGAGAGCCTCCGGGTGGCGGAGTGTCGGGATTGCGAGGGGAATCGCATCGCCTTGCAGGAGGGAACCTGACCATTATTTATCCGGTGCATGGGGTGTGTTGAGTCATTCATACGATGAATAAAGAGGGGGATTTTCCCGCTCCGGGAGCCTCAGCCTCGCGGTAAGGCCCCGGTATGGTCAGTTGTCGCCCCCCGGATCCCGTGCTACTTCATCTGGTGCGGCAAGAAGGCGAGCACCCGTTCGCCCGGTCTGTCGCCCCAACTCTCAGGAGGCATCATGGAAGGACATTGTCTGTGTGGCGGGATCACCGTGTCGAGCGGCGATCACAAGGAGGTCAACCTGTGTCACTGCGCCATGTGCCGGCGCTGGTCAGGGGGGCCCATGTTCGCGGTGCACGGGGGCAAGGGCGTGCGGTTCACCGGGATGGCCCCGGTGGCCTACCGCTCGTCGGAGTGGGCGGAGCGCGGATTCTGCCCCACCTGCGGCACCCATCTTTTCTACCATCTGTTGCCGACGGACGAGTACATCCTCTCCGCCGGCCTGTTTCAGGATCAGGGGTTCGAGCTCACCGGGCAGATCTTCATCGACGAGAAGCCCGACTTCTATGCCCTCAAGAACGACACCCCGACCCTGACCGGACAGCAGGTGTTCGAGCAGTTCACCCCCAAACCCTGAGCCTGTACTCACCTCGAGGAGAAGCCATCATGGATGAACAACCGAAGGTGAAGGGGCCTGCCTCCTACTTTCCTGCCATCGAGCAGAAATACGGCCAGCCCATCGCCCACTGGCTGACCCTGCTGGCAGGGCGGGAGGAGCGCAAACACATGGCCCTGGTGGCCTGGCTCAAGGACGAACACGCCATGGGCCACGGCCATGCCAATGCCCTGGTGGCCCACTTTTTGGCGCAGCCCGATGCGCCCGGCGTGGCATGACAGTGCCACAGTGCAAAACGTGCAGGAAAGCCAGAGGATCAGAGAGATGAAGATAAGCGTCAGCGTCTGGGTTGCCAGGCCGATTGCCGATGTGTGGCAGGGCTGGAACACCCCCGCCAGCATCATGGCATGGAACGCCGCCTCCCCGCAGTGGCACTGCCCCCAAAGCCGGGTGGACCTGCGGGTGGGTGGGTGGGCGTTTTTGCCACCACATGGCGGCGCGGGATGGCAGCACGGGGTTTGATTTCGAGGGGACCTTCACCGAGGTCACAGCGCCGACGGGGCTCGGCTACGTCATGGACGATGGCCGCGAGGTGAGCGTGCGGTTCGTGGCAGAGCAGGGGGGCACCCAGGTGGAGGAGCGGTTCGATGCCGAGTCCCTGCACAGCGGCGAACAGCAGCGGGCGGGGTGGCAGAGCATCCTGGATAACTTCAAGCGACATATGGAAGCCGCCAGCTGACCCCTGTGGGGCGCCATAAAAAAACCACCGCAAGCTGGCGGTGGTTTTTTTATGGCGTTCGCCCGGGGCAAGGCGGGGCGGGGAAGGGGGTCACTCCTCGATGTCCAGCAGCACCAGGATGGCGCTCTCGCCCCCCCACTCCCGCGGCGCCTGGTGAAAGGCGCGCACAGCGGGGTGCTGGGCCAGCCAGCTCGGGATGCGCTGCTTGAGGATGTGCTTGCCGATGCCGTGCATCACCGAAGCGACGTGGATGTTCTCTTTTCGGCACAGGGTGAGCAGGGCCGCCAGCTCCTGCTTGGCCTGGTGCTGGTTCATGCCGTGCAGATCCAGATAAATCTCCGGCGGGTAGCTGCCGCGCTTGAGCTTTTTCAGCTCGAATTTTGACACGTCGTCGCGCACGTAACGGGTCGGCCCGTCCGCCTCGAGATGGGGCTGGTACTCGTCGCTGAAAAAGTGGTCAACCCCAAGCTTTTCGCGGCTCTCGCGCACTTCGCGTTTCTGCTTGACCGGGCTTGAGGAGGCCCTTATGGTATCTTGCTTAATTTTCCGGGTACCTTTGACAGCATCACGAAACAACAGGCTTTCCTCGTCTGTGAGTGAGGGCGTATTTTTCATCAGGTACTCGTCTTGCTCGCTGTATAAAATTCTCGGGCCGGATATTACTCGACTTGGAGGTGGATTTGGACAAGATATTTATCGATGAGGTGGTTGCCGAAATGCACACCATCCAGGACATGTTGCGCTGGGCCATGAGTCGTTTCAACGACGCCGGGATCTTCTACGGACATGGTACCGACAACGCCTGGGATGAGGCCGTGCAACTGGTGCTGCCCGCGTTACATCTGCCGCCGGACGTGGATCCGGGCATGCGCCACTCCCGCCTGACCACCAGCGAGCGCCACCGCATCGCCGAGCTCATCATCCGCCGCGTGCAGGAGCGCATTCCGGCGCCTTACCTGACCAACAAGGCCTGGTATGCGGGCTGGGAATTCTACGTGGACGAACGGGTGCTCATTCCGCGCTCCCCCATCGCCGAGATGGTGGCCAACCGCTTCGCCCCCTTCCTGAAAGACGAACCGACCCGGATCATGGACCTGTGTACCGGCTCCGGCTGCATCGCCATCATCATGGCCCACGAGTTCCCCCATGCGGAAGTGGATGCCATCGACATCAGCGTCGATGCCCTCAACGTGGCCGAGCGCAACATCAACGATCACGGGCTGGAGCAGCAGGTTATCCCCATTCGCTCCGATCTGTTCCGGGATCTGCCGGCCGGTGACAAGTACGATCTCATCGTCTCCAACCCGCCCTATGTGGACTCCGAGGACATGTCGGATCTGCCGGAGGAGTTTCGCCACGAGCCGGAGCTGGCCCTGGCGTCGGGCTCCGACGGCCTCAAGCTCACCAAACGTCTGCTGGCCAATGCCGCCGACTTCCTGAAAGAGGATGGCGTGCTGGTGGTCGAGGTGGGCAACAGCATGATCCACCTGGAAGCCCAGTTCCCCGAGGTGCCCTTCACCTGGATCGAGTTCGAAAACGGCGGCCACGGCGTCTTTGTGATGACCCGCGCAGAGCTCGAGCAGTACCAGGCCCATTTCGCCATTTACAAGAACTAAACAGCAAGGAGCATTCATGGCAGGGAACAGTTTCGGCCAACTCTTTCGGGTCACCACTTTCGGCGAGAGCCACGGTCTGGCGCTGGGCGCCGTGGTCGACGGCTGCCCGCCGGGGCTGGAGATAAGCGAAGACGATTTGCAGGGGGATCTGGACAGGCGCAAGCCCGGTACGTCCCGCTACACCACTCAGCGCCGCGAGGCGGACGAGGTGAAGATCCTCTCCGGGGTGTTCGAGGGCAAGACCACGGGCACCTCCATCGGGCTGCTCATCGAGAACACCGATCAGCGCTCCAAGGACTACTCCGAGATCAAGGATCTGTTCCGACCCGGCCACGCCGACTACACCTATCACCAGAAGTACGGCCAGCGTGACTACCGTGGCGGCGGCCGCTCCTCGGCCCGCGAGACCGCCATGCGGGTCGCGGCGGGCGCCATCGCCAAGAAGTACCTGAAACAGGTGCACGGCATCGAGATCGTGGGTTTTCTCTCCCAGCTCGGCCCCATCAAGGCGGAAGGGTTCGACGAGAGCCAGATCGAGCAGAACCCCTTCTTCTTCCCCGACGCGGGCAAGCTGGAGGCGCTCGATGAATACATGCGTGCCCTCAAGAAAGAGGGAAACAGCGTGGGGGCCAAGGTGTGCGTCGTGGCGCGCAACGTGCCGGTAGGCCTAGGGGAGCCGGTGTTCGACCGCCTCGACGCCGACATCGCCCACGCCATGATGGGCATCAACGCGGTGAAAGGGGTGGAGATCGGTGACGGCTTCGCGGTGGTGGAGCAAAAAGGCTCGGAGCACCGGGACGAGATGACTCCGACCGGCTTTGCCAGCAATCATGCGGGGGGCATCCTGGGGGGCATTTCGTCGGGTCAGGAGATCGTGGTGAGCATGGCCCTCAAGCCTACCTCCAGCATCACGGTGCCGGGCAAGACCATCACCACCAGCGGTGAGGCCACCGAGATGATCACCAAGGGGCGTCACGACCCCTGCGTCGGCATCCGTGCCGTGCCCATCGCCGAGGCCATGCTGGCCCTGGTGCTGATGGATCACCTGCTGCGCCACCGCGCCCAGAACCAGGGCGTGCACACCCAGACCCCGCAGCTGCGCTGATCACGCTGCGGGCCAGGTGAGTGATCACCAGATACCACAAGGCGACCCCAGGGTCGCCTTTTTCATGGTTTTTTGCCGGCGTCGGCGTCAGGGGGCCGATGGCGTCGAGAGCGATGGGTGCCGGGTTGCGTCCAGGCGGCAGCGGGGCGGCGCAAAGGCGGGATCCGGTGAGGGCAGGGTGGCGATGGCGGCATCGATGCGGGCGAGCGCCTCATCGTTCACGGCCTTTTTGGCAAACATCAGGCGCACCGGCTGCTGGTGCAAGAGTACCTGACACTGGATGGCATTGCTCGCCCCGAGCTGGTAGCGGGCGTATTGCCACTCCATGATGACGCCGTCGAGGCGGCGCGCCAGCAAGAGGGTGAGCAGCCTGTCATCGCTGTTGTATTCACTCGCCTGCCCGAGGGCAGGGCACTCCTCGTTCATCGGCAGGGGGCGGGTACCCCGCAGCTTGCCAAGTCGAAGCCCCTTGGCCTGGCAGAGGGTTGCCAGCTCTGTGAGCCCTTGCCAGCCGTCGGGCTCCCCGGCCTGCGGGCGCTGGCTCAGCAGCACGAAGCTGGCGCGCCGATAGGGGGCGGAGAAGCGGGCGAACCGCTCCCGCTCGGGGGTTTTCAGGGCGCCCATGGCCACGTCCAGCTGCTGGCGCTCCATGAGGTAGAGGGCCCGGGCCCAGGGGCAATGCTGTTCAGATAAGCACTTTTTTGACTGATTATTCATAAATTGGATTTGAGTTGAGGGGGCAAGGCTGTGTCCAGTCGATCTTCCTCCAGCCTTTATCCAGCGGGGCTTGCAATAGAAAGAGGGAGGCATCATGCCTCCCTCGATTTTTTGTCCTGATACTACGTGGACTGGAACTCAAATTCTCTTAAGTGAACAGCATTGCGGGCCCAGGGGAGGTTGCGAAAGGCGGGCTCCACGCCTGCCTTGCCCAGGATCTGGCGGGTCAGGGTCACGTCCAGTCCGCCGAGGGTGCCGTCTGCAGCGATTTGACTGAAAGGGGGCCAGTGGCTCCAGGCCACCGACAGGGTCTCCCTGGCGGCGAGGGGCTGGGCGAAGAGCAGGGGCAGGACGAGGCCCAGCATGCGCCGGGCGGTGGGGGTGAACTTCCGTTTCAATCAAAACCTCCTGTTCCGTGTATCGCGCCGTCCCCGGCAGGCTGCGCAGGGGCATTGATACATACGGCGATTCGGGCCATTTTGTCCTGCCTTCGTCCCTATTTCCAGCCGTGCTGGGAGGCGCATCACATTTTCCTCGTCTAAGTGCGCCAACTCCGTTAGACTGCGCCTCTATTCTTTCCCCTTTGCTCTGCTCCCCGGGGAAATCGTTGTTTTCTCTATAGGCCCGGATCCTGTGAGATGGCATCGGCTCAGCAGAGGAGCCCCACCACGATCTTTGGCGCCCCTATCCCTAGCAGGTAACTATGAGTTTTACTTCCCTCGGTCTGGCCGAACCCTTGTTGCGTGCCGTTGCCGAGCAAGGCTACGACACCCCGTCTCCCATTCAGCAACAAGCGATCCCGGCGGTACTGGCTGGCCGTGATCTGATGGCCGCCGCCCAGACCGGGACCGGCAAGACCGCAGGTTTCACCCTGCCGATGCTGCAGCGTCTGATTGAAAGCAAGCGCAAGGTCTCCCCGAACCGCATCCGCGCCCTGGTGCTGACCCCGACCCGCGAGCTGGCCGCCCAGGTGGGCGAGAGCGTGCGCAACTACGGCAAGCACCTGCCGATCCGCAGCCACGTGGTATTTGGCGGCGTGAGCATCAACCCCCAGATGATGGCGACCCGCCGTGGTCTGGACGTGCTGGTGGCCTGCCCGGGCCGCCTGATGGATCTCTACAACCAGAACGCCGTCAAGTTCGACGAAGTGGAGATCCTGGTACTGGACGAAGCGGACCGCATGCTCGACATGGGCTTTATCCGCGACATCCGCCGCATCCTGGCCCTGCTGCCGAAGAAGCGCCAGAACCTGCTCTTCTCCGCCACCTTCGCCGACGAAATTCGCGAGCTGGCCACCGGTCTGCTGGACAACCCGGCGGTGATCGAAGTGACCCCGCGCAACAGCACCGCCGAGCGCATCGAGCAGCTGGTACACCCCTGCGACAAGGCCAACAAGATTGCCCTGCTGAGTCACCTGGTCACCAGCAACGACTGGCAGCAGGTGCTGGTGTTCACCCGTACCAAGCACATGGCCAACCGCGTTGCCGAGACCCTCGACAAGAACGGCGTCAGCGCCGCCGCCATCCACGGCAACAAGAGCCAGGGTGCCCGTACCCGCGCCCTTGCCGGTTTCAAGGATGGCAGCGTCAAGGTGCTGGTGGCGACCGACATCGCCGCCCGTGGCCTGGACATCGACAAACTGCCCCAGGTGGTCAACTTCGAGCTGCCGAACGTGGCGGAAGATTACGTGCACCGTATCGGCCGTACCGGCCGTGCTGGCGCCGCTGGTCACGCCATCTCCCTGGTGGCCGCCGATGAGGGCAAGCTCATCAAGGCCATCGAGCGGCTGACCAAGCAGAACATTCCGTGCGAGCAGGTGGCCGGTTTTGAAGCCTCCCGCGAGACCCTCGACAACATCGCCCGTGGCATCGGTGCGCCGCTTCGCAAAGAGCCGCGGGATCCGAGCGAGCAGCGCCGTGCGCCGCGTCCGCAAGGCCAGGGCCAGCGTCAGGGGGCCGGTCGCTCCGGCAATGGCGCCGGTGGTAGCGGCGGTGGCAAACCGGCCCAGGCCCGTCGTCCCCGTCGCGCCAGCCACAACCAGTAAGCGGCCAGGGAGCCAGGCTCCCCCACTGTTCGGTTGATACAAAAAGCCCCGCCAATCTGGCGGGGCTTTGTTTGTCCTGGTAGACGCTATTCACCGTAGAGGCGGATCTCCAGCACATGAGTGATGGCCTCGCCGCTCCAGTGGTACTCCAGATGACGGGCGTGGTCCACCCGGCTGACCAGACGGGGGCGATAGAGCACGTGACAGTCGTGACCGGGGTGGCGCACCGAGCGGTAGTGGATGCCGTCCGCCCCGGCGACCTTCTGCTCCCGGGCGAAGGCCTGGGCGGGGCCGTAATCGGTGGCGTGATAGAGGGGGCCTGGCAGATACGCCGGGCCCGTGATGTCGATGAGGCTGGCGCTGAACTGCGCCTGGATCACCCGCATCTGCACCTTCTGGGCCGGCTCCCGGGTGTACCCGAAAATCCGCTCCCTGTGGTAGACCGTCTCCTTGATGCCGGTGTCGAGGGAGGGGGCACAATAGTAGCCGCCAAAGTCCCCCGTGGTGAAACGGGCACCCTCGGGATTGAGGTGAGTGAAGGCGGCCATCACATAGCTGCCGCCGGGCAGCCCCACCAGCCAGTCTTCCCTGGGCACCCGCATCAGCTCGCCCGCCTCTTCCCTCAGCCTGTCGTTGGTCAGGGCCTCGACGGCCCAGACCGCCTCCAGCTCGTCGGCGGTAGCGACGTCTTCATAGAGGCAGATGGGGGGAAAGCGGCTCGGAATGATGCGATAGGCGCAGGCATTGTGGAAGGCGCGCAAGGGCGGGGAGGACATCAGGCCATCTCCCCGCGCCAGGCGTGCAGCCGGGTGGCCACTTCGTAGAGATCGGCCACCCGCCCACCCTGCATGACCTCCATGGCGCTGCGCCCGGCGAAGAAGGGGTGGCTGTTGGGTTTGCGCACCCAGCCATAGATGCTCTCATCCAGGCTGAACAGCAGCCGCAGGCTCTTGTGGATGTTGAGTAGATAGCTCATCCGCTCCTGGAGATCGGCGCTGAGCCGAATGCCGCCGCTGGCCTCCTTGTACTTGTTCAGGGTGGAGCGGGAGGTAATGCCAAGCAGCCTGAGTTGTTCATCCGTGCTGCACTGCCATTTGTCCAGGATGCGAAACACCACGGGCAGGGCCTTGCTGGGATCGACGGCGGGCTGTTGCCGGGGGAGAGATGCGGTGGCGGCCATGTTGCCTCCCGGGTTGGCGTGCCAGACGGGCACGGGATCATGGGTTGTCTGCTAAGCAGTGTAGGGCAGGGGCGCAGTCATGTACATATCTATACATGGTTGCACTCAAATGTTCATTGTTGGATGAGCTTCGCGAGGAGGGGCGCGGGTCGGCCAAGTGAGCCCGTGCCAATGAAACGCCCCGCCAACTGGGTTGGCGGGGCGTGTCTCTTTGCGGCGTTTCTGTTTGTCGGGACGGGGAGATCAGAGGGCGGGCAGCAACCCCATGCTGACGCTGACCTGTACCCCGACGATGAGTACCCCCATGGCACCGGCCAGACCCAGGGCCAGCACGCCACCCGGGACGCGGTAGTGGTCTGCCTCGGCCTGCTTGCGGCTCTGCCACACCAGGGCCACCGGCAGCAGCACCGCCAGCACCGCCAGCGCAATGGCGGCGTAACCCAGCGCCATGATGAAGCCTTGCGGGAAGTAGAGGGCGAACAGCAGGGGCGGCACGAAGGTGATGAGGCCTGTCTGGGTGCGGCCCTGCCAGTTGTCCTTGCGACGGGTCACCTTGGCCATGAAGTCGAACAGTCCCAGGGTCACTCCGAGGAAGGAGGTGGCGAGCGCAAGATCCGCAAACAGATGCATCGCCTGGTTGAAGGCGGGCCAGCTCACCAGGCCGCCGACGTTGGCCAGCAGGCTGTCCAGGGCGCCGCCGGTCTGGATCAGGGATTGCTGGCCCAGCAGCCCCAGGATGGCGACCTGCCACAGCACGTAGAGCACGAGTGGCAAGGCGGAGCCCCACACGAAGACCCGGCGCAACTGCCTGGGGTTGTCCCCGAGGTAGAGCATGACGCTCGGGATGGAGCCGTGGAAGCCGAAGGAGGTGAAGATGACCGGCAGGCCCGCCAGCAGCAGGCCTTCCCCGAGGGGCATGGAGAGCAGGTGCTGCCCCTGGGCGCGGGGCAGCAGCAGCGCCAGCACCGCCACCATGATCACCAGCTTCACGGTGAACATCAGGCGGTTGAGGTAATCCACCTGCCTGGTGCCGACGCACACCATGCCGCCAAACAGCAGGGTAAAGACCCAGGCCGCCTGCTCCTGGCCGAGGGGAAGGCCGGCATCGGCCAATGCCTGGGCCAGCAGGCTGCTGCCGCCGCTGATGTAGGCGGAGGCCAGGGCGTAGAACAGCATCAGGATGCAGAAGGAGGCGATGCCCTTGCCCCAGGGGCCGAGCAGGTGATCTGCCAGCTGGTGCAGGTACCACTTGCCGGTGCTGAGGCTGGCTTCCACCTGCAGCATGGCGGTGAAGGCCATCAGGGCCCAGAGGCCGATCATCAGCATCAGGGTGGCGGGGCCGCCCAGGGACGAGGAGGCCAGCGGCAGGGCCAGCATGCCGGCGCCTATGGTGGTGCCGGCAATCAACAGGGTACAACCCAGGGTCTTGGTATTCATGTCATCCATCCGAAAGTGAGGGGCGCTGTTGCAAACAAGAGAGAGCCAGTTGGCTGTGTCGGGAGACGCCTCCGGGGAAAAGCCGGAGGCTAGCAATATCGGTGTGGATACATCTGTACCTGAAACCTGTCAGTTGTAAAAATTGGTTGCCAAGTTAGCGGATTGAAATGGCGGAAACAACCCCTTAAAAGCGGATTTTGTGCTGTGGCAAGCCGAGGGGTGGCAATAAAAAGTGACACATTGCGCCATGCGCCGAAAAAATGCGCCCCTCAAGGGGAGGCCGCCCGTCAGGCTGCGTTGCGGGTCGACATCGAGAGCGCCCGCGTTGGCGGCAACAGGGCTTGCAGAGGGTAACACGGGGCCCTGGTGGTGCGACTGGCCCGATATAAGCAAACATCGGGTCATACTCCAAAAAGCCATCATTTTCACTTATATCGAGCCGAGGCGCCGATAAACGGGTCCTGGCGCGGGGTGGCCAACCCTGCCGGCGGGGTTGCCGCCCGGCAGATCACCTCAAAGCCAGAAGGCGCAGGGCAAAAGCTGAGACAACAGGGGAGAACACAAGCAGGTGTGGGGGAGGAGGCTCAGGGGCTGGCACGGCGGGCCGCCCCCGGGGTGGTGCGTCGTGGTCGGGTCAGCGGCGGCGTTTGAGGGTACGGCTCACATAGTGCAGGCCGCTCTGGTAGTCGCCATTGACCGCCTTGAGGGCCAGCGTCAGGGCCTGGCTTGCCAGGGCGTCGTGCTGCTGGGGCAGGGAGTTGATGCCAAAGGGGAGGAAATCGAGCAGGCGGTCATCCCCGAAGGTAGCCATGGCGAGCTGGCTCATGTCAGCCTCCTGCTCCAGCAGGTAGTCGAGCACCCCCTCCATCAGGATGTAGGAGGTGGTGATCAGCGCCTCGGGCAGTTGCCCGAGCTGCTGATGGAGCGTCTTGATCAGGCGATACCCTTCGGTGCGCGAGAAGTGGGCCCCTTCACACAGGTGGCGGGTCGCACTGTGACTGGCAATGGCCTGTTCGAAGCCCGCTTTTCGCTCCTGACTGATCGTCAGTTCCGGCAGTGCAGTGATCAAGGCGATATGACCGATGGCCGGGGTGAGCAGGGAGGTGGTGAGGTCCAGGCTCGCCTTCTGGTTTTCACTCGCCACGGTGACGAAGTGCTCGGTGGTCATGGCACGGTCGATGGCGAGGATCTGCACGCCCCTGGACTGCTGCTCCAGGTAGAAGGGATCCGCCGGGGGGAGGCAGCTTGCCACCAGGAGCGCGTCCACATGGCGGCTCACCAGCATCCGGGCCAGCTCCTTTTCGGTGTCCGGATCGTCCTCCGAGCAGACGATGAGCAACTGATATCCCTGGGTGCGGGCCCCTTGCTCCAGGCGCTTGGCGAGCTTGGCGTAACTGGCGTTTTCGAGGTCGGGCAGGATGAAGCCGAGGGTGCGGGTCTGGCCGCCGCGCAGGGAGGCGGCGCGGCTGTCCGGCTGATAGTTGTGGGCATGGACCACGGCCATCACCTTGTCGCGGGTTGCCTGGCTGATGCGGTATTGATCGGCCTTGCCATTGATCACATAGCTGGCGGTGGTGCGAGAGACACCGGCCAGCGCGGCGATTTCATCCAGTTTCATCATGTTGGCTCTGTTTGAGTTGCAAGGCCCGCGCCGGTTCCTGGTTGGGGCGCCGAAAAGTGTGCGCGGGATCATATCATTGAAACGTACTTTCTGCGGGATCTTGAACAATGCGCTGAAACGATTCAGTCTGAGTGTAAATGAAACGATTCAGCTTGTCAGTAACGGATGATTATCTGCACTTGGAAATGGGTTCCGGCTCACCAAAGCGAGAGATCACCGTCTATTGTCAGCAGGCAAGTTACCCGAAAATCGAGTTGAGTTGAGCCGGTACGCCGCGAGGCGAAGCCGGACCTGATGGAGAATCTCTATGTTGAAGTTGGCGCGACAGCAAATCCTGCTGGGACAATCGGTGACGACCAAGGCGGACGCCATCGCACTGCTGGCAAGCAAACTGACCGACGCCGGTCTGGTTGAAGCAGGTTACGTGGACGGCATGCTGGCGCGGGAAGCGCAGCACGCCACCTATCTTGGCAGCGGTATTGCCATTCCCCACGGCACCACGGACACCCGTCATCTGGTGAAGAGCACCGGCGTCATGGTAGCCCAGTTCCCCCACGGCATCGAGTGGGACGAGGGGCAGATTGCCTACGTCGCCATCGGCATCGCCGCCAAGTCCGACGAGCATCTGGGCATTTTGCGCCAGCTCACCCACGTGCTGGGTGACGAGCAGGCCGCAGCCCAGCTCAAGGGGGCGACCGACGAAGAGACCATCATCAATATCCTGACTGGCGCGACTGCCGCCAAAGAGGTGCAATACCTGACCCTGGCGGACTTCCCGGCCGACGACCAGGAGCAGTTGCTGCTGGGGGCTGCGGCCCGCGCCAAATCCGCAGGCTGGGGAGACGCCGCCATGGTGAGCGCCCTCCTGGCCAGCCAGCCTGTTCACCTGGGGGAGGGCATCTGGCTGGCCCGTGCGCAAGCGGCCCAGACCGGTTGGGTGCTGGCCACCCCGAGCACCCCGCTGAACGTCGGTGAATTGCCGGTCAGCGCCCTGCTGCTGCTGTGTGCCGCAGATAGCGGCCATTTGCCGCAACTCGAGAATCTGGCCAAGCTGGCCGCAGCCGGCCAGCTGGCCACCCTTTCTGGCAGCGACGGTCTTGCCATGTTGCAGGCGGGTCCGGCGAGCGGGCTGTCCGAGACCTTCACCATCATCAACCCCCACGGTCTGCACGCCCGTCCGGGCGCCATGCTGGTCAAGGTGGCCAAGGAGTATGAATCCGACATCCGCGTCGCCAACCTCGATGGCAGCGGTGAAGCCGTCTCTGCCAAGAGCCTGATGAAGGTGATCGGGCTTGGGGTCAAGTGCGGTCATCGTCTGGCGTTTCGCGCCGAAGGAGCGGATGCCGAAGCAGCCCTCAAGGGCATTGGCGAAGCCATTGCCGCCGGCTTGGGCGAGGGGGCGCACTGATGGACATCGTCACCATCACCCTCAATCCCGCGCTCGATCTCACCACCCGTCTGGAGGCCATGCACCCTGGCGAGGTCAATCTGGTGAGCGAGGCCAACTTGCGCGCCGCGGGCAAGGGGATCAACGTCGCCATGGTCTTGAAAGATCTCGGCCGTGACGTAGGCCTGACCGGCTGGCTCGGTGAGGGCAACCAGCAGAGCTTCGTCTCCCTGTTCGAGGAACGTGCCCTTGCCGATCACTTCGTGCGCGTGGCGGGCGACACCCGGATCAACGTCAAGATCTCCGAACAATCCGGCCAGGTGACCGATCTCAATCTGCCGGGACTCGCCGTGCAGGAAGGCGATGTCAGCGCCCTGGAAGCGGCGCTGGAGCGACTGGCTCCCCACACCGACTGGTTCGTGCTGGCGGGCAGCCTGCCCAAAGGGGTGTCCCCCGATTACTGTGGCCATCTGATCCGCCTGCTCAAGGCCAAGGGCAAGCAGGTGATCTTCGATTGCAGCGGCGCGGCGTTGAGCGAAGGGATCAAGGCGGCGCCGACCCTGGTCAAACCCAACCTGGAAGAGCTGAGCCAGTGGGCCGGTCGTCCCGTGAAGACCCTGAGCGAGCAGGCCGAGTGCGCCCGCGCGCTGCAGGCAAGCGGGATCCCCAACGTGGTGATCTCCAATGGTGCCGACGGCCTCATCTGGTTTGCACCGGATGCCACCTGGCAGGCGATTCCGCCGCGCATGGAGGTGGTCAGCACCGTGGGTGCCGGCGACTCCCTGGTGGCGGGCCTGGTCCATGGCATGAGCCTAGACTGGACGCCGGAGCAGACCCTGCGTCTGGCCACCGCCGTCTCGGCACTGGCGGTGAGCCAGGTCGCGGTCGGCTTCAACGATATCAATGTGCTCAAACCGTTACTCGAGCAGGTGCGCGTACAGCGTCTGGATGATCTGGCACCGACTCAACCCCAACCCCATTTGATGGCTAACTCAGGAGATGCCCAATGAAAGCAATTCTGGTTACGGCTTGCCCGGCGGGCATTGCCACCAGCTTTCTGGCTGCAAAACGGATAGAACAGCAGGCCAAACTGGCTGGCTGGGAGCTCACCCTCGACGTCGAGTCCAGCGTGCAGCCCCGTCAGGTTCCCTCGAAAGAGCAGATTGCCGCCGCCGACCTGGTGCTGGTCGTTGCCAGCGCACCGGTGGATCTGGCCGCCTATGACGGCAAGTCGCTCTATCGGGGCGACATGGATCTGGCGCTCCAGGATCCCGCTGCCCTGCTGGAAGCCGCGCGAAGCGGTGCCAGCGTCTATCGCCATGAGGCGGCACCTGCCGTTGCCAAACCGACCAGCGGTGCCAAGCGCATCGTGGCGGTGACGGCCTGTCCGACCGGGGTGGCCCACACCTTCATGTCGGCCGAGGCCCTGGAGACCATGGCCAAGCAGCTGGGTCACCAGATCCGCGTCGAAACCCAGGGCTCGGTCGGTGCCCAGAATGCCTTGACGGCGGACGAGATTGCCGCCGCCGATCTGGTGTTCCTCGCCACTGACATTGAGGTGGACATGGCGCGCTTTGATGGCAAGCCGGTCTATCGCACCAGCACGGGGGCGGCGCTCAAGAAAACCCGGGCCGAGCTCGACAAGGCCTGGACCGAGGCGAAGGTCTATCGCCACAGCGGCGCGGCTGCGGTCAAGAAAGAGGAAAAGGCGGGCCCCTACAAGCACCTGCTGACCGGTGTCTCCTTCATGCTGCCCATGGTGGTAGCGGGGGGCCTTATCATCGCGCTCTCCTTCATCTTCGGCATTGAAGCGTTCAAGGAAGAGGGGACGCTGGCCGCGGCCCTGATGAAGATCGGTGGCGGCTCCGCCTTCGCCCTGATGATCCCGGTGCTGGCAGGCTACATCGCCTACTCCATCGCCGACCGTCCGGGTCTGGCGCCCGGCATGATCGCCGGTATGCTGGCAAGCTCGCTCGGCGCCGGTTTCCTTGGCGGCATCGTCGGCGGCTTCCTCGCCGGTTACAGCGCCAAGTTCCTGAGTGACAAGGTGCGCCTGCCGGTCACCCTGGAAGCCCTCAAGCCCATCCTCATCATTCCGCTCTTTGCCAGCCTGTTCACCGGTCTGGTGATGATCTACGTGGTGGGTGGCCCGGTGGCGGGCATCATGAATGCCATGACCGAGTTCCTCAACAACATGGGCTCTGCCAACGCCGTGCTGCTGGGTGTCATCATCGGCGCCATGATGTGCTTCGACATGGGTGGCCCGGTCAACAAGGCGGCCTATGCCTTCGGTGTCGGCCTGCTCGCCTCCAAGACCTATGCCCCCATGGCAGCGGTCATGGCCGCCGGCATGGTGCCTGCACTGGGGATGGGGATCGCGACCTTCCTGGCCAGCAGAAAGTTCATCAAGGCGGAGCAGGAAGCAGGCAAGGCCTCCTTCGTGCTGGGTCTGTGCTTCATCTCCGAGGGGGCCATCCCGTTTGCCGCCAAGGACCCCATGCGCGTCATCCCGGCCTGCATGGCGGGCGGCGCCCTGACCGGTGCGCTCTCCATGCTGTTCGGCTGCGAGCTGGTGGCACCCCACGGCGGTCTGTTCGTGCTCTTCATCCCGAACGCCATCAGCCATGTGATGATGTACATCCTGGCGATCGCGGCCGGTTCTCTGGTGACCGGGGTGGCCTACGCTATGCTCAAGCGTGGCGAGGAGCAGGCCAAGCTGGCGACCGCCTGAGGACGTCACGGCGTGACACACCCTTCATGACAAGGCGGCCCTGGGGCCGCCTTTCTTGTTGAGGGGAGGGGCAAAGGGGGATTTAAAAATCCCAGCCCGGCGGGGGCGGCGGATCGGCCGCCTCTGCGGCCTGCGCCTTGCGGCGAGCGGCCTCGACCCTGGCCTTGCGGCTGCGGCACAGACGCATCACCTCCTGCTGCTGGGCAGGGGTCATGGCAAGCCAGTTGAAACGCTCCTCGCGGCTTCGCAGGCATCCCTTGCAATACCCCTTGTTGTTCAGTTCGCAGACCCCGACACAGGGGCTCTGGAGTGGGAAGATTTCGAGCTGTTCCATCCATGACCTCTCACACCTTGTCACCTTGTTATAACCCAGAAGATCACGGCAGGAGAAATCCGTCGTCAGGGGCGTGAAGGCGTTTGCTTTCCCCGGGCAATTTTGGCATCTTCCCCGCCGTGCAAGACACTCGGTGTTATATGAGGACATATGAATAGACATGCGTACTGGTTGGCCGCCGCCGTGGTGGGGCTGGCCGGTTGTGCGGGCAACCCTGAACCGGTCAAGGTGCCCCAGAAGAAGGCGGAATCCGGATGTTTTCTGAACTGCGAGATCCCTGTGAATCTGGGCAAGCAGTATCTGGATGGTGCCCTGCCGGGGGATCTGGTGCGGGTGGAGCGGGTCAACAGCCGCGCCCGCGCCGATTACAGCAAGTTCGGCCCCCAGAGCCGGCTGGTGCTGGAGCGCTCCGGCCGTATGGCGAGCCGCTATGGGGAGCTCTACCGTCAGCTCTCCCGCTGGGTCGCCAATGGGGGCAATCCCGCCCATATCACCCAGTACGGCATCAGCCTGGCGCAGCTTGGCGGTGCCGACCGCATGGGCAACGTGCTCTTCACCGGCTACTACTCGCCGGTGCTGGAGGTGCGCCATCGCCCGGACGCCCAGTACAAGTATCCCATCTATGCCATGCCCAACTGCGGCGGTCGCTGCCCGAGCCGGGCCGAGATCCACCGGGGGGCGCTGGCCAACCGGGGGCTGGAGCTGGGCTACAGCAAATCCCTCATCGACAACTTCCTGATGGACGTGCAGGGTTCCGGCTTTGTTCACTACGGCGATGACGACCGGTTGCAGTACCTCGGCTACAGCGGCAAGAACGGCCACGGCTATGTCAGCATTGGCCGGGTGCTCATCGACCGTGGCGAAGTGCCCAAGGAGCAGATGTCCATGAAGGCCATCAAGGAGTGGGCCAATCGTCAGCCGGAAGAGAGCGTGAAGGAGCTGGTGGAGCAGAACCCCTCCTATGTCTTCTTCGAGCGCCGTCCCACCAACGACGTGGTGGGGGCCGCCGGCATTCCGCTCTTGCCCATGGCGGCGGTGGCTGCCGACAAGACTCTGCTGCCCATGGGCACCCCTATCCTCGCGGAAGTACCGCTGCTGGACAAAGAGGGCAACTGGACCGGCAAGCACCAGCTGCGGCTGCTGATTGCGCTGGATGTGGGGGGCGCGGTGAAGAAGGGGCACCTCGATCTCTACCACGGTATGGGTGAGAAGGCCGGTGTCGCGGCCGGTCACTATAAGCACTTTGGCCGGGTCTGGAAGCTGGGTCTGCACCACGGGCCGACTGCCGCCCCCTGGTTGTAACGCCCCCGGGTTGTAATGTAAGAGGGGCCATGGCCCCTCATTTCCCTCAAGAGATGGGAGATTCCCATGAAAAAAGCCGCCGGAGCAATCCGGCGGCTTTTTGTTTGCGGGGCAGATCTGGCGATAAGGGCCGTCAGCCCTTTCGGATATCGAGCTTGATGGCGCCCACCGGCTGGCAGCAGCAGGGGAGGCACTCCCCCTGGGAGACAAAGGCGAGCGGGACGGCGGCGTAGTGCACCTTGCCCGCCAGCAGCGGGGTACGGCAGGCGCCGCAGTAGCCGCTGCGACACTGGAACTCGAGCCTGTGGCCGTGGCGCTCCAGGGTTTCCAGCACGCTCTCGCCGGGATGGGCGTGCAGCACCCCGTCCCGGGTATGGACCCGTGGCGTTGCGGCCTCGTGCTCGGCGTCTCTCAGCGACGGGGCGGGGGGCAGGGTGCCGATGGCCTCACTCACGGCAAGACCTCACCAAGAGACGGCATGAAGGTTGCCGTCTGCCCAGGCGCGCGCAATCACAGCTCGAAGTCACCGAGATCGTCGGCGTGCACTTCGCTGTCGATCTGACCCACCAGATAGGAGCTCACTTCCACTTCCTGAGGCGCTACCTGCACGTTGTCGGAGGAGAGCCAGGTGTTGATCCAGGGAATGGGGTTCTGCTTGGTGCCGGCAAAGGCCGGTTGCAAGCCCACCGCCGCCATGCGCAGGTTGGTGATGTATTCCACGTACTGGCAGAGGATGTCCTTGTTCAGGCCGATCATGGAGCCGTCCTGGAACAGGTACTCGGCCCACTCCTTCTCCTGCAGGGCCGCTTCCTTGAACAGCTCGAAGCAGGCCTGCTCGCACTCGACGGCGATCTCCGCCATGTCGGGATCGTCGTTGCCGCTGCGCATCAGGTTCAGCATGTGCTGGGTACCGGTCAGGTGCAGCGCTTCGTCACGGGCGATCATCTTGATGATCTTGGCGTTGCCCTCCATCAGCTCGCGCTCGGCGAAGGCGAAGGAGCAGGCGAAGCTCACGTAGAAGCGGATTGCTTCGAGGGCGTTGACGCTCATCAGGCACAGGTAGAGCTTCTTCTTGAGCTCCCGCAGGCTGATGGTGACTTCGCGATCCCCGATCCGGTGGGTTCCCTCACCGTGCAGGTGATAGACGGAGGTGGCCTCGATGAGATCGTCATAGAAGTGGCTGATTGAGCCGGCGCGCTTCAAGATCTGCTCGTTGGTCACGATGTCGTCGAACACCTGGCCCGGGTTGTTGACGATGTTGCGGATGATGTGGGTGTAGGAGCGAGAGTGGATGGTCTCGGAGAAGGCCCAGGTCTCGATCCAGGTCTCCAGCTCCGGAATGGAGACCAGGGGCAGCAGGGCCACGTTGGGGCTGCGGCCCTGAATGGAATCCAGCAGGGTCTGGTACTTCAGGTTGGAGATGAAGATGTGCTGCTCGTGGGGCGGCAGAGCCTGGAAGTCGATGCGGTCGTGGGAGACATCCACCTCTTCCGGGCGCCAGAAGAAGGAGAGCTGCTTCTCGATCAGCCGCTCGAAGATGTCGTGCTTTTGCTGATCATAACGGGCCACGTTGACCGACTGGCCGAAGAACATCGGCTCCTTGAGCTGATCGTTTTGGGTCTGGCAAAAAGTAGAGTAAGCCATGGTTCGAATGCCGTGAAATAGGGAAAACAGGAGGGCGGGAGCTTGATGCTCCCGCCCGGTTTATCAGTGCGTTTCGCGGTTAGATCTTGCAAGCCCCGCCAGCGCAGCCGTCATCTTGCAGATCGGTCTGGGTGTCGTCGGCACCATCACGGGTGTTGTGATAGTAGAGGGTCTTGAGACCGTATTTGTAGGCAGTCAGCAAGTCTTTGAGCAACTGCTTCATCGGCACCTTGTTGCCTTCGAAGCGGGCAGGGTCGTAGTTGGTGTTGGCGGAGATCGCCTGATCCACGAACTTCTGCATGATGCCGACCAGCTGCAGGTAACCGTCGACGCTCGGCTGTTTCCACAGCAGTTCGTACTGATCCTTCAGGCGGTGATACTCCGGCACCACCTGCTTGAGGATGCCATCCTTGGAGGCTTTCACCGACACCAGGCCGCGGGGCGGCTCGATGCCGTTGGTGGCGTTGGAGATCTGGCTGGAGGTCTCGCTCGGCATCAGGGCGGTCAGGGTGGAGTTGCGCAAACCCACGGTCTTGATCTCTTCGCGCAAGGTTTCCCAGTCCAGGTGCAGGGGTTCATTGCACAGAGTGTCCAGATCCTTTTTATAGGTATCGATAGGCAGGATACCCTGGGCATAGGTGGTCTCGTTGAAGGCCGGGCAGGGGCCGAACTCGCGGGCCAGTTGCACGGAGGCCTTCAGCAGGTAGTACTGGATCGCCTCGAAGGTGCGGTGGGTCAGGGCCAGACCGGAACCGTCGGAGTAGCGGGCACCGTTTTTCGCCAGGTAGTAGGCGTAGTTGATGACGCCGATACCCAAGGTGCGGCGGTTCATGCTGCCCTTCTTGGCTGCCTTGAGCGGGTAGTCCTGATAGTCGAGCAGGGCGTCCAGAGCGCGCACGGCCAGCTCGGCCATCTCTTCCAGATCTTCCAGCTTCTCGATGGCGCCCAGGTTGAAGGCGGAGAGAGTGCACAGGGCAATTTCGCCGTCCTCGTCATCCACGTTGTTGAGCGGCTTGGTGGGCAGCGCAATCTCGAGGCAGAGGTTGGACTGGCGTACCGGCGCCACGCTCGGATCGAACGGGCTGTGGGTGTTGCAGTGATCCACGTTCTGGATGTAGATGCGGCCGGTACCTGCGCGCTCCTGCATCATCAGGGAGAAGAGATCCACCGCCTTCAGGGTCTTCTTGCGAATGGCCGGATCCTGCTCGTACTTGACGTAGAGCGCTTCGAACTTGTCCTGGTCCGCGAAGAAGGCGTCATAGAGGCCGGGTGCATCGGACGGGGAGAACAGGGTGATGTCACCGCCCTTGATGAGGCGCTGGTACATCAGCTTGTTGATCTGCACGCCGTAGTCCATGTGACGGACCCGGTTCTCTTCCACGCCGCGGTTGTTCTTCAGTACCAGCAGGCTCTCCACCTCGGTGTGCCACAGCGGGTAGAAGAGGGTGGCCGCACCGCCGCGCACGCCGCCCTGGGAGCAGCACTTCACCGCAGTCTGGAAGTATTTGTAGAAGGGGATGCAGCCGGTGTGGAAGGCTTCGCCGCCACGGATGGGGCTGCCCAGACCACGGATGCGGCCAGCGTTGATGCCGATGCCGGCGCGCTGGGACACGTAGCGCACGATGGCGCTGGCGGTGGCATTGATGGAATCCAGGCTGTCGTCGCACTCGATCAGCACGCAGGAGCTGAACTGGCGAGTCGGGGTGCGCACGCCGCTCATGATCGGGGTCGGCAGGGAGATCTTGAAGGTCGAGACCGCATCATAGAAGCGCTTGATGTAGTCCAGACGAGTATCTTTCGGATACTTGGAGAAGAGGCAGGCCGCTACCAGGATGTAGAGGAACTGCGGGCTCTCGTAGATCTCGCCGGTGACGCGGTTCTGTACCAGGTACTTGCCTTCGAGCTGCTTGACCGCCGCGTAGGAGAAGTCCATGTCGCGCCAGTGATCGAGGTAGCCGTTCAGCTCCTCAAATTCCGCCTGGGTGTAGTCTTCCAGCAGGTGCTTGTCGTACTTGCCCATGTCCACCAGTCTGGCGACGTGCTGATACAGGTGGGGCGGCTCGAACTGGCCGTAGGCCTTCTTGCGCAGGTGGAAGATGGCCAGACGGGCAGCCATGTACTGGTAGTCCGGGCTTTGCTCGGAGATGAGGTCAGCAGCAGCCTTGATGATGGTCTCGTGGATGTCGGCGGTACGGATACCGTCATAGAACTGGATGTGGGACTTGAGCTCCACCTGGGAGACCGACACGTTGTCGAGCTTCTCGGCAGCCCAGTCGAGCACACGGTGAATTTTATCCAGATCGATGGGTTCTTTGTGTCCGTTACGCTTCGTCACAAACAAGTTCATTGGCTGATGACCCCTTTCATTGATACCTGCCGGTATCGGTTGATTCCCGAAAAGCCATCGCACAATGGCGCAACCCGGCTCCGTCTGTCGAGGGAAACTGGGCAGGGATTGTGCGATGAATCACAAGATGTAGTGTTATTTTTAATGCGAACTACAAGATAGTGAGGTCGATGCGGTAATGCAATCTGTGGATAACGCATTAGCTGTGGATAAATTGTGGGTGTCGGGACGGGAGTTAGTGGACGCTCACAGCGAACGGGTTTTCATCCGTCCGATCCGTCAAATGCAAGTCCGGAGATCGAAGATGGAAAATTAAAATAACTTTTTTTGCTTGCGAAAGCAGGGTGTTTTTACTAGCAAATCCGGCCTGCTCATCCCTTGTGCAGTCAGGGTCAAAAGGTGTCCTGTTACGCCGTTCGGGGGGTTGCCAAGCCCGTAAAAAGAGGGATCGTCCGGGATCCCTCTGGTGCGCTGCTGGGGGAGCTGCGCGCCGGGGCAGATGCCCACATGGCCATCGGGACAACATCAAAGTTGCCCCGCAGATCCACCTCTATCCGGATGCCTTGTCGGTCATGGGCAATGAACGTGTCAGCTCAGTTCGTAACGCAGCCAGTGGTGCAGGGCCTGCACGGTATCAAAGTGAAGATCGGCGCCCCAGAGGGCCGGATCCTCGTCATCATTGAGATAACCCCAGCCAGCCACTGCGGTACGCATGCCGGCATTGCGGCCGGCCTCGATGTCGCGCACGTGATCCCCCACATAGAGACACTGGCTCGCCGCGATGCCGAGGCGCTCGCAGGCAAAGAACATGGGGGCTGGGTCGGGCTTGCGCACCGGCAGGGTGTCGGCGCTCACCGTCACGCCGCAACTGGCGAGTTCAGGCAGGGCTGCCAGGAGCGGTTCGGTGAGAAAGCCCGGCTTGTTGGTGACAATGCCCCAGGGCAGCTTTTTCTCGTCGAGCCACTCGATGAGATCCACCATGCCTTCATAGGGGCGGGTGCCGACGCAGAGGTTGGCGGCGTAGTAGTCGAGCAGGGCGGTGCGAAGGCGGGTGGCCCCCAGCTCCTCCAGCAGCTCGTCCCCAAGACCTGCCCTGAGCAGCCCGAGGGCCCCGTGGGAGGTGGTCTGACGGATGATGTCCTCAGAGAGCGGGGCAAAGCCTTCGCTTATCAGCACGTGATTGACGGCGGCGCCAAGGTCTGGGGCGGTGTCGAGCAGGGTGCCGTCCAGATCAAACAGCACGCAGCCAAGGGGCATCGGGTGAGGTGTGCTCATCAGCCTTGCTCCGGGCGCTCGAACGCCACCATGTAGTTGACGTCGACATTCTTGCCGAGCTTGAAGCTGTTGGAGAGCGGGGCGTAGTGAACGCCGCTCATGTCCCGCACCAGGAGGCCCGCCGCTTCCCCCATGCGACAGAGTTCGGCGGGGGTGATGAACTTCTTGTGATCGTGAGTGCCCTTGGGGACCATCTTCATCAGGTACTCGGCCCCGAGGATCATCATCAGATAGGCTTTGGGGTTGCGGTTGATGGTGGAGACGAACACCTTTCCCCCCGGCCGTACCAGGGTGGCGATGGCGCGCAGCACCGAGGCCGGGTCCGGCACGTGCTCCAGCATCTCCATGCAGGTAACCACGTCATACTGGCCAGGCGCTTCATCGGCGTGGGCTTCGGCGGTGATCTGGCGGTACTCGAGCTCCACACCTTGTTCCAGCGCGTGGAGGCGGGCGACGCCGAGGGGTTCCTTGCCCATGTCGATGCCGGTGACCCGGGCCCCCCGGCGGGCCATGCTCTCGGAGAGGATGCCGCCACCGCAGCCGATGTCGAGCACGCGCTTGCCAAACAGGCCGCCGCTCTTGTCGGTGATCCAGTCAAGGCGCACCGGGTTGATTTGATGCAGCGGCTTGAATTCGCCCTCCATGTCCCACCAGCGGGAGGCGATGGCTTCAAATTTGGCGATTTCTGTCAGATCGACATTGGCATCACTATTCATGTTTTGATGATCCTGTGGCAAGGCGCGCAGCGGGCTGGGCGCGCGCAATCTATTGTCCTGGCGCGCATTATAACGGACCGACCTCGTCGCACCAGCCCGATGTGCTCATCGGATTTGTGGCTTAATGTATTTGGCTCAGTGTGTTACCATGTCGCGCTGTTTAAGCCAAAGAACAACTAATTAGGGATTAAGGCTTTCTATGAGCGATCTGGCCAGAGAGATCACGCCGGTCAACATCGAAGAAGAGCTCAAGAGTTCCTATCTGGATTACGCCATGAGCGTGATCGTAGGACGAGCTCTGCCGGATGTGCGTGATGGCTTGAAACCGGTTCACCGCCGCGTTCTGTATGCAATGAACGAGCTGGGGAACGACTGGAACAAGCCCTATAAAAAATCGGCCCGTGTGGTCGGTGACGTAATCGGTAAATATCACCCGCATGGCGACATCGCCGTGTATGACACCATCGTCCGGATGGCGCAGGATTTCTCCATGCGCTACATGCTGGTCGACGGTCAGGGCAACTTCGGTTCGGTGGACGGCGACAACGCCGCGGCCATGCGTTACACCGAAGTGCGGATGGCGCGCATCTCCCACGAGCTGCTGGCCGATCTGGACAAAGAGACCGTGGACTGGGTGCCGAACTACGACGGTACCGAGATGATCCCGGCTGTCATGCCCACCAAGGTCCCCACCTTGCTGGTCAACGGCTCCTCCGGTATCGCGGTGGGCATGGCGACCAACATCCCGCCTCACAACCTCACCGAGATTGTCAACGGTTGCCTGGCGCTGATCGAAAACGGCGACCTCACCATTGACGAGCTGATGACCCATGTCACCGGCCCGGATTTCCCCACCGGCGGCATCATCAACGGCCGTTCCGGCATCGTGCAGGCGTACCGTACCGGTCGCGGCTCCGTCTATGTGCGGGCCAAGGCTGAAGTGGAGGTGGACGAGAAGACCAGTCGCGAGACCATCATCGTCCACGAGATCCCCTATCAGGTGAACAAGGCTCGCCTGATCGAAAAGATCGCCGAGCTGGTCAAAGAGAAGAAAATCGAGGGCATCAGCGCCCTGCGCGATGAGTCCGACAAGGACGGCATGCGCATCGTCATCGAGATCAAGCGCGGCGAGTCCGGCGAGATTGTGCTGAACAATCTCTACAAGCACACCCAGATGCAGACCACGTTCGGCATCAACATGGTGGCGCTGGACAACAACCAGCCCAAGGTGATGAACCTCAAAGAGATCCTGGATGCCTTCCTGCTGCACCGCCGTGAAGTGGTGACTCGCCGGACCGTGTTCGAGCTGCGCAAGGCGCGGGATCGGGCGCACATCCTGGAAGGGTTGGCGGTGGCATTGGCCAACATCGACCCCATCATCGAGCTCATTCGCCACAGTGCGACCCCGGCGGATGCGAAAGCCGCCCTGGTAGCCAAGGGCTGGGAGCTCGGCAACGTGGCCGCCATGCTGGAAAAAGCGGGCGACGACGCGGCTCGCCCCGAGTGGCTGGAGCCCGAGTTCGGCATCCGTGAAGGGCAGTACTTCCTGACAGAGATCCAGGCCCAGGCCATCCTTGACCTGCGTCTGCACAAGCTGACCGGCCTCGAGCACGAGAAGATCCTGGAAGAGTACCAATCTCTGCTGGATCTCATCGCCGAGCTGCTGCACATCCTGGCAAGCCCGGAACGCCTGATGGAAGTGATCCGTGACGAGCTGCTGGCCGTGCGCGAGCAGTACGGCGACGAGCGTCGCACCGAGATCAGCATGTCCAGTGCCGAGATCAACATCGAAGATCTGATCACCCCGGAAGACGTGGTCGTTACCTTGTCTCACCAGGGCTATGTGAAGTATCAGCCGCTCTCCGACTACGAGGCCCAGCGCCGCGGTGGTCGTGGAAAGTCGGCCACCCGGATCAAGGAAGAGGACTTTGTGGAGCGTCTGCTGGTGGCCAACACCCACGACACCATTCTGTGCTTCTCCACCCGTGGCAAGGTCTACTGGCTCAAGGTGTATCAGCTACCGGAAGCGTCCCGTGGCGCCCGCGGTCGTCCGATCATCAACCTGCTGCCGCTGGATGAGGGTGAGCGCATCACCGCCATCCTGCCGGTGAAAGAATATGACGCCGACAAGTATGTCTTCTTCGCCACCGCCAACGGCACCGTGAAGAAGACCAGCCTGTCTGACTTCAGCCGTCCGCTCTCCTCCGGTATCCGTGCCATCAACCTCAAAGAGGGTGATGAGCTGATCGGGGTGGACATCACCGATGGCAGCAACGAGATCATGCTCTTCTCCGATGCGGGCAAGGTGGTTCGCTTTGCGGAAGGCAGTGGTCGTGCCGATGCCGATGCCACTGACGAAGTCGACACCGACGACGACGCCGGCAACGACGATGACGGCAGCGACAACGGCGAAGGCACCGAAAGCAAAGGCACCTTCAAGGGCGTACGTCCCATGGGTCGTACCGCTGCCGGTGTGCGCGGCATCAAGCTGGGCGCCGGTGACAAGGTGGTCTCCCTCATCGTGCCCCGTGGTGATGGTGCCATCCTCACCGCCACCGAGAACGGTTACGGCAAGCGTACCGCGCTGGACGAGTACCCGACCAAGAGCCGTGGTACCCAGGGCGTCATCTCCATCAAGGTGGATGAGCGCAACGGCAAGGTGATCGATGCGATCCAGGTCGAAGATACCGACCAGATCATGCTGATCACCAACGGCGGTACCCTGGTTCGTACCCGGGTGTCCGAGGTGAGCGTCATCGGCCGCAACACCGGCGGTGTGCGTCTGATCCGTACCGGTGAAGACGAGACCGTAGTCGGCCTGCAGCGCGTTGCCGAGAGCGACGAAGAGGAAACCGAGGCCCTGGCTGTTGAAGGGGAGGTGTCTGAAGGCACCGACACCGCAGCGGACGCTGGCGCCGTCGATACCGGGGAGGCGGGCGACGAGTAATCGTCCCCCTTTGTCCGGTGCAAAAGAGCGACCTTGATGGTCGCTCTTTTTTTGTCCGCCTCACCGCAGGCTCTCCCCGTCCTTGTGCTTGCCCAGCAGCTCTCTTCTCTGCTGCCCGGCTCCGTCTGCCGTGCATGCAGCCCTGCCTGCCACGGCGTCATCTTCCTGATATGCAGGGTTGGTCCCATCGCATCAACACGATTCCTTCACTCGACTGTCATGGCCCTGTCATGACGGCCAGCCATGCTGCCTGCGTTGAATGAGGCCACCACAGAGGCAGGCATCGCTTGCCAGGAGCACTGTTATGACGAGCTGGGTAATGTGGGAGATCTGGTGGAGCCGGATGTGGGGAGGGCAGGAGAAGGTGCGCCTTAGGGTGGATGAGGAGGAGGTGGCGCACGAGCCATCACGCCTGCCTGCGGAGCTGATTGCACAGCGCCACCCAGCGGGGAGCTGCCCGCCGAGACCACGGGGCTGACGGTGCTTAGAACAGACGCAACTGCTCGCCCGGGCGGATGAAGGCGGCTGTATTGAGTGCTATATGGCGCTTGCCCAGTTGCAGCCGCCTGCTGATCAGGCGAAAGCGCTGGGCGAGCAGGTCGGCAAACAGTCCTTCACCTCGCATGCGGCTGCCAAAGGTGGCGCTGTTGAGTGAGCCACCCCGGCTTGCCCGCAGCTGGTTGAGGATCGCCTCTTTCTGGCCGGGATAATGCGTATCGAGCCAGTCGCAAAAGAGGGTGCTGAGCTCGTGGGGCAATCGCAGCAAGATGTAATCCGCACCGCCCGCCCCGGCGTCGACGGCGGCCTTGATGATCTGTTCCAGTTCAGGCTCGTTGAGCCTGGGGATCATGGGGGCGGCGAGCACGCCGACCGGCACACCGGCCTTGGCCAGTCGTTCGATCACCTTGATCCGCCCAACCCCCGTGCTGGCCCTGGGCTCCAGCTGTCGCCTCAGCGTCTCATTGAGGGTGGTGACCGACACCATCTTAAATGCGAAAGGGGACTCCCTCCGACGTAGGTGGGAGGGGAATTTCGCCGGGGCGTCAGCCCCGCTGGTTTTGAATGTATTGCTTGATCACCTCCAACGGTGCTCCGCCGCAAGAGCCCGCAAAGTAAGAGCGTGACCAGAGTACGGGTTTGCTGTAAGCACCTCTCAAGTCCAGAAATTCATTACGCAGTCGCCTT